>JBEENF010000019.1:0-19097 GCA_041192325.1 Verrucomicrobiota bacterium | reverse complement strand
GCCGGGTCGCGGGGCGGTCGCTGCATCAATCCGGGGTCCTTCGGTTCGAAAACCAACATGAGCCCGAGAAAGATCGCGGTGGTCAAATTCACCCACAGCAACTGGACCGGCAGCGCCGGAAGGGTTGTTCCGAACAGGATCGCCAGCAGCAGAATCGCCGCCTCGCCGGCATTCGTTGGCAGCGTCCAGACGATAAACTTCGTCAGATTATCGAACACGCCCCTGCCCTCCTCCACCGCGGCTTCAATCGTCGCGAAATTATCGTCGGTCAGCACCATGTCGGCCGCGCTCTTCGCCACCTCCGTTCCGGCCACGCCCATGGCAATGCCAATGTTGGCCTGCTTCAGCGCCGGCGCGTCATTCACCCCATCGCCCGTCATGGCGACGACATGACCCCGGGACTGCAGCGCGCGGACGAGCCGGAGCTTTTGGTCGGGAGCGACGCGCGCAAAAACCGCCGTGCGTTCCGCCATCATCGGGAAATCCTCGTCCGAAACCTTTTCCAGCTCGCGTCCCGATATGGCCGCAAGCTCTTGCGCGCCCCCCCCTCCCCGCAATCCGATCTGCTGCGCGATGGCGCGCGCCGTGACGAGATGATCGCCCGTGATCATTTTCACCGCGATGCCGGCTTCCTGACAGTGACGAACCGCGACGACTACTTCCCGGCGGGGCGGATCAATCATTCCCTCCAGCCCCAGAAACGTGAGATCTTCCGCGACGTGCCGGTGCTCCAGCGTTGCATGGTCCGCGTCGACCTCCCTTCTCGCGCACGCCAGCACCCGCAAACCCCGCGCCGCCATCACCGCCACCGCTTCGTGGACCGCGTCCCGATCCACGGGCGCCTTGAGCCCATGCCGATCGAGCGCGTACGCACAGCGCTCAATCACCCGTTCCACGGCTCCTATTTTATAGATCATGCGACCCGCGCCCGCTTCATGCAGCGTCGCGCGGTACATGTGCTCGGATTCAAACGGGAGCATGTCCACCCGTCGCGCGGCCCGGTGCGTCTCCTCGTAAATAAAGCCGCCTTTTTCGCCCGCGACCAACATGGCCAGCTCGGTCGGATCGCCCTGCGTCTGCACCTGTCCTTCGCGTCGGGTCACCCGGGAATCGTTGCACAGGAAACCCGCGCGCAGGCATTCCGCCAGCGCCGGAAAATCAGCGACCGTTACCTGCCGTTCACGCTGACTGAAATCGCCCGTGGCCGCGTAGCCTCCCCCGCTCACTTCAAACCAGTCATCGCCGGCAAAGATTTGTCGGACGGTCATCTGATTCTCCGTCAGCGTGCCGGTCTTGTCCGAGCAAATCACCGTGGTGCTCCCGAGCGTTTCGACGGCCGGAAGCTTTCGCACGATGGCGCGACGTTGCGCCATCCGGGATACCCCGATGGCCAGGACAATCGTTACCGCCGCGGGAAGCCCCTCCGGGATTGCGCCCACTGCCAGCGCTACCGCGGCCATGAAAACTTCCCCGGCCGGTTGGCCGCGCCACACGCCGATGAGAAAAGTGAGCGCCGCAATCGACATAATCGCCCAGAGTAGAATCCGGCTGAATCGCGCGATCTTCTGCGTCAGCGGCGTCGAAAGATTCACGGCCTCCGCAATGAGCCACGCGATCCTGCCGGTTTCGGTGCGGTCGCCCGTCGCCCACACCACGCCTTCGCCATGGCCGCCCGTCACGAGGGTGCCGGCAAACGCCAGGTTCCTTCGATCCGCCAGCAAGGTGTCGAGCGCAAGCGCCTCCGGCTGTTTCGCGACAGGCAGCGATTCTCCCGTCAACGCGGACTCGTCAATTCGCAGCTCGCGGCTCCGCGATAGCCGGAGATCAGCGCCGACCCGGTCCCCCGGCTCCAGCAAAACCACGTCGCCGGGCACCAATTCTTCCGCGGGAATTCGCTGCGCCTGAGCGTCCCGGCGCACGGTTACCACCGAGGTGACCATCCGGGACAGCACTTCAATGGCATTCGCCGCTTTGGATTCCTGCAGAAAGCCGACAATGGCGTTAATGAAGACAACTCCGAAAATGACGCTGGAATCCACCCATTCCTGAAGTACCGCTGTCACGAGTACCGCCGCCAGCAGCAGGTAAACCAACGGCTGGTTGAACTGCTGCACAAAGCGGACCCAAGACGGCAGTCCGGCGCGCGGCGTGATTCGATTCAGACCATATTTTTCCCGACGACGCGCGACTTCCGACGCGGAAAGCCCGGTTTTGGGGTCAACTTCCAACAACCGCAGCACCTCGTCACTGTGCAGCTGATGCCAAACATTCGGCTCGCCACTCGGTGGGGCGCCATGGCGGGAGCGGAGGTTCGCCAACGCGGCCAGTCCCTTTCGCGGCGCGCGGGTGGCGGGTTTGCTCCCGGGCCGGCCGGGATCGTGGGCAGGCGCATTCATCCGGTGGAGCGTTCACGGGGGGCTTGCCGGCGCATGGGCGTGAGACCTTTGCTATTCATCCGGCCGACGAATGACCAGGAGTGGCCGCCGGATTTGTTTGAGCACCGCTTTGGTCACAGATCCATGCAAGGCCCGCGAGACGCCGAGACCGTGGGACGCGAGACATACGATATCGGCGCCGAAACGTTCGGCTTCCCGGCAGATCGCGTCGGCCGGATCTTTTTCCTCCAACACCGCAACCTCCGGCGGCTGGCACCGGGCCCCGGTTTCGTTCGGAATCAAACCCGTGAGTTGCTCGTGCAAATTTGCCGCATCGCGGGGCGCGGTTTTTCGCCGCGGCGGCGCCACGTGGATAATCCGCACCAACCCCCCAATTGCGCAGGCGGCGCACGCGTAGGGTACCGCCGCGTTCCCCAATTCAGAGAAATCGGTGGCCACCAGGACGCGCCGAAAGTCCGGCAAGTGCGCCTCCCGGGGGTCGAATTTCGCGGACACCGGAACGCACACGACATTGCCACCCACGATATGCAGCAGTTCGCGCGAAACTGAAAATTGCCCCAGACGGCTGAGGCCACGCCGCTGATGCGCGCCCACGGCGATCAGTGGGGCCTTAACTTCGCGCGCGATCTCCATGATGCACGACGCCGGGTCGCCGAAGAAAGGTCGCACGATGACATCGCTCGCATCGTCCCCCAACTGGTCGCGCACTTTTTTCCTAATTTCGCGTTCGAGGCGGCTCTGCAGCGCAGGCGGGTTGACCGGCCGGCCGGGAACAGCGGCCGTTTCCTCAACCGTCGGCATTCGCCGATTGATATGGCAGGTAACGAGATCGCACGGGCCCGCGCGTTGAAATTCCTTTGCCCACCGCAAAACCACGTCCGACGTGGCCTGCCGATCCAGCGCGAGCAGGATTTTAAGCCGGCCTTTGGTCCAGTCCCAGTTCTCGAAAGCTTCCGGATTCCGGATCACCAGGGTCGGAACGGGCGCCGACTCCGCGATCTGTTCGGAAAAACTACCCAGGGCCCAGCGATCCACCGCTCCCTTTACCCCGGACCCAACGATCACCAGGACCGGCGGTTCGGCGCGAATCGCGTCGAGCAAAGCGGTGACTGGGTTGCCGCCTTGCAGCAGCAATGATTCCACCTCAACGCCCGTTTGCCGCAACCGCGCCGCCTCGGCTGCGAGCCGCCTCTTCGCATCCGCTTTCAAATCAGCCCCCATGCCCCCGGTCGCGTACGCCACCCGCAAACCCTCCGCTCGCCGGAGCGCCAGCTTGGCCGCGATGGATGCCGCTGCAACGGCTGGCGGGGAAAAATCAGTTGCGCACAGGATGAAGCGTCGGGGTGATTTCATGGGGGCTCCGTCTATTTTCGAGTGTCTGTTCCTTTTGCCAAATGGCTGCCGTCGTTTTCAAAACGGTGTCGGGATTGAGCGAAATGCTGTCGATCCCCTGTTCCACCAAAAATTCCGCAAACTCCGGATAATCGCTCGGAGCCTGGCCGCAGATACCGATCTTCCGGCCCCGCGCCCGACAGGCCGCAATCGCCTGCGCGATCATCTTTTTCACCGCCGGATTCCGCTCGTCGAAGATCGGGGCCACGATTTCCGAGTCACGGTCGACGCCGAGAATCAACTGCGTGAGATCGTTTGAACCAATGCTGAAACCATCGAAAATTTCCGCGAACTCCTCCGCCAGGATCACGTTGCTCGGGATCTCGCACATCATGTAAACCTCCAGGCCATCCAAGTCCCGCGTGAGTCCATGTCGCGCCATTTCCAGCAGGACGCGGCGGCCTTCCTCAACTGTGCGGCAAAACGGAATCATCACCTTCAGATTGGTGAGGCCCATCTCCTCGCGCACTTTTTTCACGGCCTGACACTCGAGCGCAAACCCGGCCTGATACCGCGGATGGTAATAGCGCGAGGCGCCGCGAAACCCGATCATGGGGTTTTCCTCGATCGGTTCGTAGGCCTTCCCGCCGATCAAATTCGCGTACTCGTTCGTTTTGAAATCGCTCAAGCGCAGAATCACATCCTTCGGGTGGAAGGCGGCGGCAATCATCGCCGCGCCTTGCGCGAGCTTGTCCACAAAATAGCGCGGCTTGTCGGCATAGCCCGCCGTCAATTCATCGATTTGTCGCTTCACCTCTCCCGGCGGGAGTTGGTCGTAGTCAAGCAGCGCGAGCGGATGAATCTTGATGAACGTCGTGATGATGAACTCCTCGCGGGCCAGTCCGACGCCGTCGTTCGGGATAAACGAGAGCGCAAAGGCTTCCTCGGGATTGCCGACATTCATCATCACCTTGGTCTTGGGCCGGCCGAGCGCTTTCAAATTCGTACGCTCCACGTCGAAATCCAATCGACCATCGTAGACGAAACCCGTGTCACCTTCCGCACACGAGACCGTGACGACCTGTCCGTCGTGCAGTTTATCGGTCCCAAGTTCCGTTCCCACAATGGCCGGCACTCCGAGTTCGCGGCTCACAATTGCCGCATGACAGGTTCGACCGCCCCGGTTGGTGACGATCGCCGCCGCCTTTTTCATGATGGGTTCCCAGTCCGGATCCGTCTTGTCCGTGACGAGAATTTCACCTTCCTGAAATTGACCGAGGAACTGGGCGTTCTTGATCACACGCACCGGGCCGGTGGCGATCTTCTCACCGACACTGCGGCCGTTGACCAGCACCGCGCTGCGCCGCTTGAGCCGGAAAGTCTCGACTACCTCCACGTCCTTCCGCGACTGCACGGTTTCCGGCCGCGCCTGCACGATAAAGAGTTCGCCGGTAATTCCATCCTTGGCCCACTCGATATCCATGGGGGTCCGATGTCCCTTACGCGCTGAATAATGATCCTCGATCTGACCGGCCCAGCGCGCGAGTTGCAGGATCTCCTCGTCGGCAATCGTGAACTTCGCCCGGTCACCCGGCGGCACCGGCACATTCTTCACCATCTTTCCCCCGCCAATATCGTAGACGAGTTTGTACTCTTTCGTGCCCATCCGCTTTTGCAGGATCGGCTTGAACCCCATTTTCAGCGTGGGCTTGAAGATACGGTATTCATCGGGATTCACCGTACCCTGGACGACATTCTCGCCGAGGCCATAAGCGGCGTTGATCAAAACCACGTCCCGAAATCCGCTCTCGGTATCGATCGTGAAAATCACGCCGGCTGACGCCAGGTCCGAGCGCACCATGTGCTGCACGCCAACGGACAGCGCCACTTTCAAGTGATCGAATCCTTTGTCCACGCGGTAGGAGATCGCGCGGTCCTTGAACAATGAGGCGAAGCAGCGTTTGCACGCATCCATCAAGGCGTAAGCCCCCTGCACATTGAGATAAGTTTCCTGCTGACCCGCGAAGCTCGCGTCTGGCAAGTCCTCCGCCGTGGCGCTGCTCCGCACCGCGACCGATGCCGCCTGTGGGAGCAGTGAGCTCAGTTTTTCATACGCCGCCGCTATTTCGTCGCCGATCGCGGCGGGGAGCTCCGCCGCCATCATCAAGTGCCGAATGGACGCCCCCCTGCGGCGCAGATCGTCAATGTCGCGCGTGTCGATGCCGCCGAGGGCAGAGCGGATTTTTTCCTCCAACTTGGCCTCGCGCAGAAACAACCAGTACGCATCCGCCGTCACCGCGAAACCAGCCGGGACCTGGATGCCCTTTGGTGTGAGTTCACGACACAACTCACCGAGGGACGCGTTCTTGCCGCCGACCAAAGCGATATCGTCGATTCCGATGTCGGAAAACCAGCGAATGAATCGGTTCATGATGCGCCTTTCCTTTGTTCGTTAATTAACCCCTCTCTCGCCTCGGCAACGCCACGGGTGAGGCCGGCAACGCTTCCCCCACGCAATTCCCCGCGTGCTCTGGTTGGGAACGGAGCCCCCGCACTACGCCGCAAACCCGAAACGAAAACGCTCTTCCTCCGTCTTGATCGCAAGGGAGGCGCAAATGAGCTTCGAGGCCACTTCGCCCGCCGCGATCTTCACGAGGCGATCGAATTCCGGTTTCGGCAAATCGGCGCCGTCGCGTCTGATCGCATGCAGGCCCATCCCGCGTTCCAGCAGGGTTTGCACAAACTCTTCGCACGCCACGGGATCATCCGTGAAATACTGGTGATGTTCGGGCGGCGAATGCTTCCTGAATTGGAAACTGTACTCGATCGTGTATTTCTTAAGCATGGTGAATTCCTCCAGTTTAAACGGGCGTTGAGTTAACGTCGCACCATACTCCTGCCCGAGTGAACGCACTGGGCATAAATTGCGGTTTCCGTCCCGATTCTTGCCGAATCGGAGCGATTCTGCATCACGTTGGGCGTGACGGGCGTAACGCGTCACCAAACCGGCAAATTGCGCGCATTTTTCGGCAAGCGATGCGTGGCCCACCCCGCCGACTCTCGGTAAGCTGTAGGCATGAAAACGATCCTCGCCCCCATTGATTTTTCTGATGTCACGGATGCTGTGGTCAAGGAAGCCGCAGCCCTCGCGAAGGCGCTTAACGGCCGGGTCATTCTTTTGACCGTCTTGCAACCGCCGGTCGTGATGACGGAATACGCCGCCTTGCTCGACAACATCGCGGAGCTCACGGCAGCGGGAGAAAGGAATGCGAGCAATCAGCTCGAGAAAATCGAGCGGGAACTAAAGGCGGCCGCCATTCCCACCGAGACAAGCCAGACGGCCGGCTCTCCGATTGCCCATATCATCGAAGAAGCGAAGGTGCGGGAGGCTGACTATATTGTGATGGGCTCGCACGGACACACTGCCCTCTACGACCTGCTGGTCGGCAGCACGACGCACGGCGTGCTGCTTCGCGCCCGTTGTCCGGTGGTGATCGTTCCGGCTGCGGACTCGAAACGACCTGCCAACGTAAGGAAAGAGCGCGCGGCGGCCGCAACTTGAATTGGGGTAGGTGGAAAGATCAGGCGCGAGCTGGGTACTCGCGCCTCGGTAGTCCTTACTCCATACCAAGCCTCCGGTCAGATTTGTTATCCAGGAACCCAATCCAGCCAGCCGGCGCAGAAGCCCCGACCGTCCCACTCCTCCGATGAGCTGTCCGCGAGCAGTCCATTAATTGAACCGCTGGTCCACCATGCCACTACCGAGGCCGTGACATGATCCCCGGGGACTTTAGCCCGCAAACACGCCCCAGCGACTGCGCAACACGTCGCAGATTTCTCCGATCGTCGCATACGCGCGCACCGCTTCCAGGATCGGGGGCATCAAATTGCCCGAGCCCGCCGCCGCCGCCTTGAGCTGGTTCAAATTGCGTTCCACCATGGCCTGATCACGCCGCTGACGGACTTCGGCCAGGCGGCCCTTTTGCGCATTCTCCAGCGCCGGATCGATGGTGAAGAGCGGCGGGCTCGCCCGGGTTTCCTCCACGTGGCAATTTACCCCGACGATCCGACGCGTGCCGGATTCGATCTCGCATTGATACCGGTACGCCGCCTCCTCGATTTGATTTTGCACCCATCCCGTCTCAACCGCCTTGACCATGCCGCCGAGCCGATCGATTTGATCAATCAAGGCGACCGCTTCCTGTTCGAGGCGATCGGTGAGCTGTTCGACAAGATAACTTCCCCCGATTGGATCCACCGAGTTTGGGACGCCTGTTTCCTCCGCAATGAGCTGTTGGATGCGCAACGCCAGGCGGGCCGACTCCTCGGTCGGCAACGCCAAAGCTTCGTCTTTGGCGTTCGTGTGCAGCGATTGGGCGCCGCCCAAAACTGCCGCCAGCGCCTGCAAAGTCACCCGCACAATGTTCACGTCGGTCTGCACCGCCGTCAGCGTGTGCCCCGCGGTTTGCGTGTGAAAACGCAGCATCTGGCTCGCCGCCGAGGTGCAGCCGAAGCGGTCGCGAACGATCCGGGCGTAAAGCCGCCGCGCCGCCCGAAACTTGGCGATCTCCTCAAAAAAGTCCGATGAGGCGTTGAAGAAAAACGAGAGTTTTGGACCGAACTCCTCCAACCGCAGGCCGGCGGCAAGTGCCGCCTCGATGTAGGCGATCGCATCCGCCAGCGTAAACGCCAGCTCCTGCACCGCCGTCGACCCCGCCTCGCGGATGTGATAGCCGGAAATGGAAATCGGATTGAATTCCGGCGCCGCGGCCTGGCACCAGCCGAGGACATCCGTCACCAGCCGCATGCTCGGGCCGGGAGGAAAAATGTAAGTTCCCCGGGCAATGTATTCCTTGAGAATATCGTTCTGCAGCGTGCCCCGGATTTTCCGGATGGAGACGCCCTGCTTTTCTGCGACCGCCGCATACATCGCCAGGAGAATCGGCGCGGTGGCGTTGATCGTCATCGACGTCGAGATGTCCGCCAGCGGAATACCCGCAAACAGGCGTTCCATATCGGCCAGCGAATCGATCGCCACTCCCACCCGGCCCACTTCGCCCACACTCATGATGTGGTCTGAATCGTAGCCGAGCTGCGTCGGCAGATCGAACGCCACCGACAAACCCGTGGTGCCCTGCGCGAGCAGATAGCGATAACGCTGGTTGGTTTCGTCGGCGCTCGAATAACCCGCGTACTGGCGGAACGTCCAGCGGCGCGCGCGATACATCGTGGGATGAACGCCGCGCGTGAAGGGAAACACGCCGGGAAAACCGAGCTGCTCAAGATAAGTCTTATCCGGCTCGGCCGGGGCGGCCAATCGCGGCATCGGCAGGCCGGACGCCGTCGTAAACGCCGCCTGGCGCTCAGCCGTTTTCGCCAGCGCGGGTTTCACGACCAACTCTTCCCACGCGCGGTAATTCATCGGAATATTATTTGCCATGGTCGCTCAACATTTCGGCCACGATGCGTTCTGCCGCCTGCCAGGTATCGCCTTCCGGCAACGGTCCGCCGCGCAATCGTTGCTCCAGCCGGCGCGTCAAATGCATTAACGCGAGCCGGCGAATTTCCGCGCGGCGCGAATCCGCCGTTGCCCTGACCGTCGCATCGGGTCGCGGATGCCGTTCCATCGCGTCCACCAGCGCCGCGATGCCTTCGCCCGAAACCGCGCTCGTGCGACAGATCTGGTCCGGCGACGAAACGGTCCACGCCGCCAGATCGCGCACCACTTGATCGGCTCCCGCCAAATCCGCCTTGTTCACCACGATCAACTGGGCGATTTCAAGCAGGCCCTTCTTCATCGCCTGAATGTCGTCTCCGGAGCCCGGCGCTTGTACGACGACGGTGAGGTCCGCCTGGGCGGCGATGTCGAGTTCGCCCTGGCCGACCCCGAGCGTCTCGATGAATACCCAGGTGAAACCCGCCGCGCGCAGCAAACGCGCCATATCCGCAATCCCCGGGGCCACGCCTCCCTGGCTGCCGCGGGCGGCCACGGACCGGATGAGAACGCGGGGATCCGTCGCAAAATCCATCATGCGCACCCGGTCGCCGAGCAACGCCCCACCGTTCCGCAACGAGGAGGGATCGATCGCCAGAATTCCGATCGATTGCCCGCGACGGCGCAGTTCGCGAATCAACGCCGCAATCAGCGTCGATTTGCCGCAGCCCGGCGGCCCCGTAATGCCCACCGTGATACCAGGCCAGTGCCCCGCCTGCAGTTCCGCGATCACGCGGCTTGCTTCCGCCGAACGCTCTTCGATCGCGGACAGCAGCCGGCCGAGTTGCCGCGCATCGAGCGCCGTCCAACGACTCGCCCCCACGGCGGGTTCACTCATGGCGCAAGTCGCGCTCGCGCGCAGACGCGCTCGAATTCCGCGATCATCGTGGCCAGGGGCGTGCCGGGCGTGAACACGGCCCGGATGCCTTGCGCCAGCAGAGCCGGAATGTCCGCGTCCGGAATGACCCCACCGACAATGACCGGAATATCCGCGCCGCCCAGTTTGCGCAGTTCCTCGAGCACCGCGGGGAAAAGCGTGTTGTGCGCGCCCGAGAGCAGCGACAGCCCGATCACGTCGACATTTTCCTGCACGGCGGACACCGCGATCTCGCGCGGGGTGCGGCGAATGCCGGTGTAAATTACCTCGAAACCGTGGTCCGCGAGCGCCTTGGCCACCACCTTGGCCCCGCGGGTATGTCCATCCAGGCCCGGCTTGCCGATCAGCACCCGGCCTTTCGGAGAAACCGCGGGACCGGTTGGCGGTGAGAGCGAATTTGCCATGGAGGAGGGAGGCTTACGCCGCGACGTCGGACGAAACGGAAGGCGCCGTCATCGCGGCGCGGGGCAGGCATTTGGGCAAAAGCGGCATTGAATTGCTTATTTGAATACGGCAGACGGCGCGTGGGCCGCGGTCAGGCGGCAAACATCGACTGCACTTCCTTTTTGGTCACCTTCCCCATGGCGTTGCGCGGCAGTTCATTGGTGGCGTGAAGACTCCGCGGAATCTTGTAGACCGCCAGCCGTTCCTTGCACCAGGTCCGCAGCGCCTCGAGGGTCACGCTCTCGCCGTTCCGCCATTTGACCGCGGCGCAAACCCGCTCGCCCCACTCTTCGTCCGGCACGCCGACGACCGCGCATTCTTCGATCGCGGGATGAGAAAGCAGTTCCTGCTCAATCTCCAACGCGGAGACTTTGTAGGCTCCCGTCTTGATAATATCGACCGAGTTGCGTCCGAGAATGCGATACACACCGGCATTGACCACCGCGATGTCGCCGGTGCAAAACCAGCCATTCCGAAACGCGTTGGCGGATTCCGTGGGGCGGCCCCAATAGTCCGTAAAAACGCCGGGCCCGCGCACTTCGATTTCCCCATTCTCCCCCTCGGCCACCGGCTTGCCCGTTTCGTCCACGAGCCGAACCTCGATGCCGGCCAGCGGGTATCCCACCCGGCCGGGCAGGCGTTCGCCGCGCAGCGGGTTGGCCAGAGCCATGCCGATTTCACTCATGCCGTAGCGTTCGAGCAGCGTGTGCCCGCTGATCTCCTGCCAGCGGCGAAAAAGAGGTTCGGGCAGCGCGGCGGAGCCACACACCATCAACCGCATCGAACCGCAGGCATGGGTCATCGCCGCCCGCGTGGCGGGGTCGCCCTCCTCCCACGTCGCAATCAACCGCTTGTACACCAGGGGCACCGCCATGAACAAGGTCAGCTGGCCGCGCTGGAAAGCCTGCCACACGGGTTTGGCTTCGAAGCGCGGCAACAACTCGCAGATCGCGCCCGCCCACAACGCGCACGCCAGCACATTGATCAACCCGTGCAAATGGTGCAGCGGCAGGACGTGGAGAATGTGATCGTCCGGGACCCATTCCCACGCATTCACCAGGCACACGACCTGGGCTGCGATATTTCCGTGGGTCAGCACCACGCCTTTTGGCTTACCCGTGGTGCCGCTCGTATAGATGAGCATCGCCGGCCGGCCGGATTCCACCACGGGCCCCGCTTCCGCCGGCCCGGCCCTCAACTCGGTCGTGAAAATCAAACGCAGACCCTTCGCCGTCGCGAGTTGTCGCGCCACTTCTTCGTATTCCGGATGCGCCACGAGGATCGATGCCGTCGAGTCAGACAGCACATACTCCAGTTCGGCGCGCGGATGGGTCAGGCACAGCGGGACGGCGATCCCGCCGGCGAGCCAGGCGCCCCATTGGGCAAACACGAAATCACGCCCGGGCGGCGCTAGGATGGCCACGCGGGCGGTGTCCAAGTCAGGCCGGCCCGCGCGCAGGAGGGTGGCTGCTTTCATCGATCCCGCTGCGACGTCGGCATACGACAGTGCGCCGGCGCCGTCCATGATGGCCGTGCGCTTTCCGAAGCGCAGGGCGCGGGCGACAATTTCAACCGAGGGTGTGCTCATGGGAACGCTTTCCGGATCGGGCATAAAAGAGAAAATTCAACGCGGCGCGACAACGACTACGCAAACCAGCCGATGAAAAATTGACAAAAAAGCGCGCCGACGATCGCCATCGAAAAACCCCAGAGCAGCATGATGCGAAACAACACCTTGGGGTCGCCCCCGCCGGCGGGCAGCGCCGCAATGCACAAGGCGCCGAGGGTCGAGAGCGGGGACACGTCCACCAGCGCCGCGCCCACATTGATACTCAGCGCAATTTCCAGCGGGTTGCCGCCGCCCATCTTTTCGACCAGCCCCGTCACGGCGGGCAAAAAGGTGGGATAGACCACGCCGGAGGTTGAGCTGTAGGTGGAGAGGATTCCGGTGACGAGGGCCATGACGCCGTTAACGCTCGAGGGCGTGGCGATCTTGGAAAGCAAATGGGTGAACAGGTCGATGCCTCCGTTTTTCTCGACCACGTTGACCAGCAGGCTGACTCCGCAAACCAAGGCAATCACCGCCCACGGGACTGACTTCATTGCCGCCCCATCCTCCACCGCCCCCGCCAAAATCAGGAGCGCCGCCGCCGCCAGCGCGCCAAGGCCAATGTTCACGCGCAGCAGTACCACACTGGCGACCCACAGGATGAGCACAAGGAGGGTAAAAACATGGGTCCTTGTCAGCTTCACCAACGGCGCGCTGATTTCCGCCATGTCCTTCTTCCGGGCCAGCTTCAAACCCCCGAAAAGACAATAGGCGGCCACCGCGGCCAGCGTATGAGCGACAAAATTGGCCAGGAAAACGCTCGCCGTCGATGGAGGCAGACCAACTTTCACAAATTGCGCCTGCACAATCAGGCCGACGGCGCTGAACGGGGAAAGATTCCCCGCGTTGGCGCCATTGCCGACCATCAACGCCATCAGCACCGCCGGCACCCGGGCCGCGACACCAGTCGACATGGCGATCGGAGCCACCAGCGCCGTGCTGGCGATGGCGCCGGGTCCCATTGCGGAAATCACGCTCGCCAGCAGGAAAAACGCGATCGGCATCAAAGCCACGATCCCTCCGCAGAACCCAATGACGCGCCCCGTAACGGCGGCGAGCGTGCCGTTCTTTTCTGCCGCCCCAAACAACAGGGTGACGCCGAGCAATGTAATGAAGAGTGAAGACGGAAACGCGGCCATGACCGCGTCCGTTTTCCAAGACGCGACGGCCACGGCCACGGTCCACGCGAGCACGATCGCCAGCAGCCCCACATTGATGCGTGACGTCAGGCTCACCGCCATCACAGCCAGCAAAGCCACGAGCGAGCCCAAGGCAGGATCGGGGGGAAACAGGCTCGCGAGGGGAAGCAGAAATCCAGTCATTCAGGGTGAGTGAGAGCAGGGAAATGACGAGCTAGGCAAATTCGGTTAAGACTGTCACGAAATTCGACGGGTAATCGGCGGTGTCGCCCGCGCGGCCCGCAGTGGCTGGTGGTCACTCGCGTTCTCTTTGGCCGACTGGGGAGATTCTGTCATGAGGACTTTGCCGTCGTACCGTTCGGCAACCGCTCGACGAAAATGTAATTTTCGCTCCCTTGAAACGGACGATTTGCCAGACAGCGCGATCCCGTTCCGCCGCACTGACGGCGGCTGCGACCACCGCCCGGGTTGATGAGGCGTGGCGAGATCCATCCGTCTACCTCTTTAGCAGCCGGTCCGTGTCTTCCAGTTTAAAGCGCACGCTGACGACGGAGTGCTTCTCTTTCCCCGGCGCATATTTGACGTACGTCGTCGCCACAATCATGCCATCGGGCAACAACTCCATTCCTGGATAGCCGCAGTCGCGCTCGGCAAAACTGTGCAGCAACTTGATGCGGTACTGGCCGGAGAAGCCGCGTCGAATATCCTGATACAGTCCGACCCACGCAACAAAATGTCCTTTGCTGGGACCGCCCATGGCCCAGTCGCGAAAGGCGATGACCAGCCTGCCATCTTTCGTGTAAACGCCCATGTGCCGATCGCCGGTCAAACCCCACGGCGTGTCCTCCGGCTCGCTCCAGGTCGCGCCCTCGTCGCGGCTGAACATCATCAAACTGCGGCCCGTATGGGTGTTCTCGCGCATGAGCACACAAAGCTCCCCGCCGTCAGGCGAACGAAAGCCAAATGGTTCGCACGGATTCTTGCCGGCCACCGACGCCGCCACGCGGGGCTGCGACCACGTTAACCCGCCATCAGCGGTGATCGTCTGCATCACCTGCAGCGGAGGCCGATCCTTGCCTTCCGGCCCGGAGTGATAAAGCCCCAGATAGCGGCCGTCTTTCAACTTCACCACGCTGCTGAACGCCATCACACAGGGAAAGCCCAGTGGCTCCATTTCCTGCCAGGAAGCTCCCCCGTCCTCGCTCATAATTCTCGGCATTTTGGGGTGAGCGGAAAAAACCCACAGGCGTTCCTTGCCGGCTTTGTCCACCATCCGGTAGATGCTCGGACAATTGCGGTGATGCTTGAAGTTGGCCGGCAGGCGGTCATCCAGCCGCGTCCACGTCAGTCCCGCATCGTCACTGCGCGCCATCGCGCCGGCCGGCCCGCCATGTCCCGTCGACCAGACGGCGAACATCGTCTTGTTGTCAGGCATTAACAGCGTCGTGGGATGCCCCTGATACACCGACTCCGTCCCTGCAGCGATAACGACGTGTCGCTCGCGGTCACCGGAGAGATCCACCCAGGGAAGGTTCGGACGCTCGTCGCTTTTCGCCCGCGACGGTCGCATCCCGACCCCCATTGCCACCACGGCGAGAAGCATTAATCGCACAACGAGTACAAAGCGGTGGGAATGTGGTCTGACCATTTTGGTGGGGGCGGGCTGCGGCTCAACACGAGTTGACGGGAGAAAATCCCCTGCCGTCAACCTGCCCCGCATCATCACGCCTTGGGGCGCGCGAAACAACTGCCTCTTCGTGGCTCCTCGTTGGCGCCACTACGCCTGGACGCGCGGCCTTTCTGCTAGCGGCCCAGACGGCTGCCGTTGCTTCCCGCCATCAGGGCCTCGACTTCACTGCGCGCACAAAAATTGAAATCGCCCTTGATCGAATGCGCGAGGCACGACGCCGCGGTCGCAAAATGCAAAGCACGGGACGGTTCCGCCAGCTCCGGGGTTTGCAGGGCAAAAATCAGCGCGGCCGCAAACGCATCGCCCGTGCCCAGCGGATCGACGATCGCGGAGATGTCGAATGGGGCGTACGCTGAATTGTCGGTCGGCGCGAGAAATGTCGCGTCATCTGCGGCCTCGTAGAGAAAAGCGCCCCACCGGCTGTGGCTCGCGGAGCAACCTTCGCGCAGCGTCATCGCCACCCATTTCGTCTGCGGAAAGCGTCGGACATACTCGCGCGCCAACGCGGTGGTTGCGCCGCGATCAAATCCCAATCCTGACGTCGCCGTCCACTTCAGGCCGGCCGCCAGCGCGATATCCGCCGCCCCTCCCACCACCAGATCCACCGCTGGCATCAATTGCCCAAAAGTCTGCCGCGCGAGTTCCGCGGGTTCGACCTGCGGGTCCCACCGCCAGAGTTTGCGCCGAAAATTGAGGTCGCAGGATACCATTAATCCCGCGGCGCGCGCAGCCCGCGTTCCGGCGAGCGTCGCCTCCGCCGCGACCCGCGACACTCCCGGGGAAATGCCCGTGGTGTGAAACCACCCTGCGCCGGCGAAAAGCTTTGGCCACGGATATGCGCTGCCTGGAGTGAGCGCGAACGCCGAGTTCTCGCGATCATACACGACATTGCCGACGCGCTGATTCGCGCCCGCTTCGAAAAAATATAGCCCGAAGCGCCCGTCGTCGCGGCGGATCACCCGATCGATGCCAACGCCGGCGCCCCGCAGGGCGGCGAGACAGGCGTCGGCAATCTCGTTGCGCGGCAACGCGGTCACAAACTCCGCCGGGCCACCAAGCGAGGCGATGGCGGCAGCGACATTTACCTCGGCGCCGGCGAACGTCACCTCGAGCGTGCCCGGCATCGCCTGGCGCAGCCGAAGGTTTCCCGGCGGCGACAACCGGGCCATGACTTCCCCGAAACAAAGGGTGGGCTGCATCAGATTGACGGCGGCGCGCTGCGGCCGATTGCCATGGCGGCAGCCGCCTGCTCGCGAATTTCATCCCACGCTCCGCGGCGAATCCGTTCCGCCGAGGCGATCCAGGAGCCGCCCACGGTCGCAACACACCGCTGGGCGAGATAACCGCCCGCCAGCGTTGCCTCGATGCCCCCCAGCGGCAGGAAACGGAGGCCGAGATGTTCGAAGGGCGCGTTCAGCATCCGCAGACCGCGGGCGCCGCCCAGCGCTTCAGCGGGAAAGAATTTGAGAAAACGACACCCGAGGTTGGTGGCCTTCTGAATTTCCGACGCTGTGGCGACGCCCGGAATGAAAGGCAGGCCGATGCGGGCGCAATGCCGCACCGTTTCCTCATCCAACCCAGGCGCGAGCGCAAAGTCCGCTCCCGCGGCCTGCGCCAGATCCGCCTGGGCAGGGGTGAGCACGGTGCCCGCGCCCAGTCGCAAATGGGGCGCGGCCCCGCGCATCAATTTTAACGCCGGCAGCGCCGCCGGGGTCCGCAGTGTCAGTTCGATCGCGCTAATCCCACCCGCCAACAGCGCGCCGATGATCGGTTCGGCGTCGGACGCGCGTTCGACCGTCACCACCGCAATCACCGCGCCCAAATTCAGCTCTGTGGCGGAAGTGGCCGACGGCGCAGGGGGATCAGAGATTGGTTTCACGCGTGATGCAGGAGGAAGTGAAATTCTGCCGGCCGCGATCTTGAAAAAAATTAGGGCAGTACCCACGACCAGCGTTTGCCGGTCGCCTTATTCATCAGCACCCGCAGCCGCAGCCGCGAATTCGGATCCGTGATCTTAGCAGCACGCACTCCGCTTCGGTTGAGACTGGCCTCAGGATTCTCCTGGACGGTTTCCGCACGTACGCGCGGGACCGATCATGCGGCAATCGGCCGTGAAGCACGCGCAACCGAATGCCAGGTTCGCTCCATAAAACCCTCATCTGGCGATTGGCCGGCTTTGGTTTCAGATCCAGGGCGGAAGTTCAGGGCTTGATTCCGAGCCGCTCGGCTTCGTTTGCCAGCGTCTCCTCGGTCCAAAATCCCGCGACCGCCCGCGTCTCGCTACGAACCTTACGCACCGTTTCCGGGAATACCGCCGGAGCATGGTTTCCCCATTCGTGGCGGATGTAGGTGAGAATCGAAGCGAGCTGGCGGTCGTCGAGCACGTTGCCCCACGGCGGCATCAAGGCGATTTTATCCTGCTTGCCGAGCAGCACAATGCGGGTGAGGAGACTCTCGGATCCCAGCACCCACTTCGAACCCGCCAGCGGCAGCGCGGTGTCGGCGAGGCCGCGGCCATCCGCTTGGTGGCAGGGCGCGCAATTCATCAGGTAGGCTTTTTGTCCGGCCTTAATTAACCCTTTTTCCAAGTTGGTCAGTTCGCCGGTCCCGGTCCCTGCTTTGCCCGGCCAGATAAACCGCCGGCGCAACTGCTCCGTCTGGGCCACCACGGACTGGTCGGACGATTGTGCGAGCTCCCGGGGAATTTCGACCTGCGCTGAAAGCCGGACTGGCTTGGTCACACTGGCGAGAATGGCCTGCTGCTGCCAGCCGACCCGGGCCGGCGCCGCGGTCCAACGCAACAACTGATCAACGCGCGCGGCTGCGCCCTCACCGAAGACAGCCGCAGCCAGAGCCTTGAAAACGGGTCCGTGCGCCGGCGCCGATGCGGCCCATTCCTTGTTCTCGCCGATCGCCCGCAGAAACTCGAGTTCCCGGCCCGGCAAACTGCTGATAACGGCGTTGACTAGATAAGGCTGCATCGCGTGGCGGGAGAGCAGCGTGGCCAGCGCCGCCTCGGCCTCGGGTCCGCCCATTTCACCCAACGAAACCGCCCCCTGCAGGCGCACGCTCGCGTCGGGATCGTTCACAGACTGGAGCGCCGCCGCGATGACCGGACTCGCGTCCCGCTTGCGCAACCACGGTTCGGCCAAACGCAGGCCCGTCGCCCGGACTTTGGGATAACTATCACGCAGCGCGCGGATCACGTCTTCCGTCGTCAGCGCATTCAATCCCTCAAGCGTCCAGAGCGCATGCAGCCGCACGACGTCCCAATCCGCCTTCGCCGCCAGGGCCCGCAAAGCCGGAGCCACCGTGGCATCGTGCCGCTCCACCAACAGCCGCTGCGCGTTGTCCCGCCACCACCCGTTACGATGGGAAAGCTGCGCGACCAGTTCCGACCCCTTGAGCCGCGTCAGTTTCGGCGCCGGCCCCGGCTTCATCGAATCGTGCACCACCCGGTAGATCCGCCCGCAATCCAGCGGAGCCTGCAACCCGCGCTCATAAATCTGGCGCTTGAGGTAGGTCGTCACAAATGGGTGCGCCTCGAGAATCCCGCGATACATATCCACGACATAAAGCGTACCATCAGGCGCCGTATTGATATTCACCGGACGGAAGCGCTCGTCCGTGGAGGCGAGAAATTCCGACTTGGTGTGAGCATTGGCCGCGCTCAGCCGGCCGTCTGGAGTCTCGGTGATCACACTCCGCCGAATGAGATTGGCCGCGGGCTCGGCCATGAAATGGTTGCCGCGTAACTCATCCGGCAGTCGGTCGCCGCGAAAGATCGTGAGCCCGCACACCGCCGTATAATGGACGAGCGTTCCGTCCTTGCGCAGACCACCCTCCTGATACCCGCGATTTACGCCCGGGGTGGGACGCGCCGGCCAGATTTCCAGTTCGCTCGGCGCGGCGATCACTTCATAAACCCCGCCCACGGCATCCAGATGCGGATTGCGCAATTGATAATCGCCGGGAATGACGTTCGCGCGAATCGGCCCGGAACTGCCGTTCATATAGGTGCGGCCGTAATCATCCATTCCCCACCCCCATTTGCCGAGCGATGGCATTGTCTTCGCAGTCCACTTCCCGTCCACCTGCCGGAAGAACCGCGAATAC
>JBEENF010000018.1:0-19265 GCA_041192325.1 Verrucomicrobiota bacterium | reverse complement strand
CACTCGCGCGTAATCGTTTCGTCGAGGTTCAGGAACACGCGGGCCAGCGTGATCCACGCTTCATTCTTTCGGGCCGACTCGTTGCCCACCGCCACCGCGTGTTGTTCGCGAAACAGCGCGATCAACCGCTGCCGTTCCGCCGGCCGGGGCGGACGGGCCACACAAACCCGGAAGGCAAAATCGATCTGGGCCGGCAGTTCGTCCTGAGCTTCGGCTTGCACCCGTCGGGCCAGCGCCTCGGCGAACTCCACGAATTGCCGGTCGTTGAGCAGTGTCAGCGCCTGCAGCGGGGTGTTCGACCGGAGGCGGCGGGTGCAGGCGCTAAAGCCATCCGGCCCGTCGAAGACCGTCAGCGCGGGGTGCGGCGTCGCGCGCCAGAGATGGGTGTAAAGGCCGCGGCGGTAACGATCCGGTCCCGCGCTGGCTTTCCATTCGCGCTTCACTTGTCCCAGCGTCATTACGCCGTCGGGCTGCGGAGGATACACGGGCGGGCCGCCCAATTCCGGGACCAGCAGCCCGCTCGCGGCGAGCGCCACATCGCGAATGATTTCGGCATCGAGCCGCAGCCGGGGCTGGCGTGCGAGCAGCTTGTTGGTCGGGTCCGCGATTTCCAGATCGGGCCGCTGCTGCGACGCCTGGCGGTAGGTGGCGGACGAGACAATAGCCCGATGAATGGCCTTCATGCTCCACTTTTGCGCGATGAGTTCCGTGGCGAGCCAGTCGAGCAGTTCGGGATGTGTCGGCTCGGAGCCCTGCGTGCCGAAATCGTTTTCGGTCTCCACCAAACCGCGGCCAAAATATTGCTGCCAGATCCGATTGACCAGCACGCGCGCCGCTAGCGGATTGGCGGGGTGCACCACCCAGCGCGCCAAGTCCAGGCGATTGGGTTTTGTGGTGGCGAGGGGCGGCAGGATGGCGGGGGTTCCCGGGAGAACTTTTTCGCCCGGGCGGGTGAAATCACCGTTGATAAAAACGAAGCTTTCGCGGGGGTTAGGCAGTTCGGCCATCACCAACGTCGAGGGCGGTTTCGCCTGCTCCTTTTCCAACTGGGTGAGTTGCTTGTTGCGCGTCTGGAATTCCGCGTCTTCGGCGCCGAAGATCGTGTAGGACGCGCGCTTTTGCGCAAAGCTCTGGGCTGACCAAGCCAGTTCGAGGGAGGCCCGGATGGCGGGCCGCAATAGTTCGCGCGCGTCGGGCGCCAAGCCGTCCCGCCATTTTTCGAAGGCCGTGGTCTGGGCGTCCAGGTAGCCGCCCAGTTCCTGGCGGGCCGCCGCGAGTTCGCGCTCCTGGTCTGCATTGCGTTGCAGCTCCTTGGGAAAACTGAGGGTTCCGCCCACGGCGCGTCCCATGCCATGACCGTCGTCCACCGAATTATTGAAGAAGGCGAAGAGTTGGTAGTACTCCCGCTGTTTGATGGGATCGAACTTGTGGTCGTGACATTGCGCGCAACCGACGGTGAGCCCCAAGAAAGCCGCGCCGAACGTGTTCACGCGATCCATAACGGACTCAATCCGGTACTGTTCGGGATCGATGCCGCCTTCCTTGTTGATTTGGGTGTTCCGATTGAACCCGGTGGCGATCTTTTGCTCGATCGTGGCCTCCGGCAGCAGGTCGCCGGCGAGTTGCTCGATGACAAATTGATCGAAAGGCAAATCGCGATTCAGCGCGGCGACGACCCAATCGCGGTATTTCCAAATCTGCCGCGGGGCATCGATGCTGTAGCCGTCGGAGTCGCCGTAGCGGGCGACATCCAGCCACGGTCGGGCCCAGCGCTCGCCGAAGTGGGGCGAGGCGAGGAGTCGTTCCACGACGCGTTCGTAGGCGTCGGCGCGCCGGTCCTGCAGGAACGCATCGATCTCCTCCGGTGTGGGCGGCAACCCGATCAAGTCGAGCGTGACGCGGCGCAACAAGACCCGGCGGTCGGCTGGAGGCGAGGGGGCGATGCGATCGTGTTCGAGCCGCGCAAGCACGAAGCGATCGATGGCGTTTCGCGGCCAGTCGCGGCGCTGCACGGCGGGGGGCGCGACGCGCGCCGGCGTGGTGAAAGCCCAATGTTGGAATTTTCCCGGCTCTTCCTGATCCGGCGCCGGTGCCCCCTCCGCGACCCAAGCCCGCAGCACCGCGACCTGCGCGGGATCCAGCGGCGGTTTTTTGTAGGGCATCTGCGGGATGTCCTCATGCCCGCCGGCGATCAATTGTACCAACAAGCTCTCCTCGCCGGGCCGCTGGCGCAGCGGAGGCAGGCCGCTGTCGCCCCCTTCGCGCATCCCGGCGGCGGTGTCGGCGCGGAATCCGGCCTTGGGATCGTCGGCCCCGTGACAGCGCACGCAATGTTGCGTGAGAATCGGTTTAACCTGGCCCAGGTAATCCACCGCCGCCAGCGACATTGCCGGAGCGAACGCGAGCGCACCGAATAACTGGGCACGGAAGATCATTCAGGAAGGGAGGGCTAATGCGCACCAGGGCAAAATGCTGGCGCGGTCGGACGGAGTAGAAAGAGGCACGAAATCCAAAGCAAGGCGCGGCGCAAGATCGTGCGCGCCGTGGCGTTGAAGCAATACGATGCGCCGGCCTTTCCTCCCGGGCTGCAACGGAGTTTATCCAAAGAGGGCGGCAATGGGCTTCCCCCCGTCAGTGATCGGCACCGGGCGGGACCCCGCGGCGAGGTTCTTCGCCGGATCGATTCCCATTGCGGCGTGAATGGTGGCGTGGAAATCCGGCACGGAAACGGGGTGCTCGACGATCTTGTCGGCGAGGTGGTCGGTAACGCCGAAGGCCCCCCGATGTTTCAGGCCGCCGCCAGCCAGCGTGAGGGAGAAACTTCGGGTTTGGTGGCCGCGGCCGCCGCCCCCGTCGAATTCGGCCGGCCGGCCGAATTCCGTGCCGATCACGATCAGGGTTTTGTCCAACAGGCGTTTGGATTCGAGATCCGTGATCAAGGTGGAGAAGGCCGAATCGAGCTCCTGCACGAGCGCATATTGATTGAGATGGCCGTCGGCATGCGTGTCCCAGCCCGCGCCATTGATAAAATTCAGGTTGTGCGACACCTCGATGAAGCGAACCCCGGATTGCACCAGCCGCCGCGCGAGGAGGCAGCGCTGGCCGAACTCCCCGCCATACGCCTGGCGCAGGGCGGCGGGCTCTTCATCGACCTGGAAATTGCGCATGAACCCGGGGCCGGCGAGTTGGAGCGCCGCGCGCTGCGCCTCGGCGTAACTGGCAAACGCGGCCTCGTCCCGATTTTGCAGCGGCTGCAAAATCGCCTGCCGGCGGGCGGCCCGTTCCGCCGAAATTTTATCCGTCGGGGAAAATCCCACCGGCCCCGTTTCGGTATCCGTGAGATAAATGTACCCGTAACGGGGACCGAGAAAACCCGGACCGCGGCTTACATTCGGATAGCCCACGAGCAAGTAAGGCGGCGCCTTTTCCGAAATGGCCCCGCGTTCGTGCACGATGATCGAACCAAAAGACGGATAAACCGTGCTGCCGTTGATCGGGCGTCCGGTGTGGATGAAGTTTGTGGCCTGCCCGTGTTCGCCGATGTTGTGATACACGGTGCGGACGACCGTCATGCGCTCGGCGAGCCGCGCGCTGCGGGCCATGGGGGCGGTGAAGCTCACCCCAGGGACCGCGGTGTCGATGAGATCGTAATCGGTGCCGGCGGTGCGCGTCTTCGAGCTGCCCCGCTTTTTCGGATCGAGGGTGTCGATCTGCGACAGTCCGCCCCCCAGCCAGATCACGATGCAATGTTCGGCCTTGCCGCGGGGCGACGCCATCGTGATCGCCGGGTTGCCGAAGGAGCGGGGCAGCGCGGTGATCGCCGCCAGCGAGGCGGATTGGGCGAGGAATTTACGACGATTCATGACGAAGGGGCGGGGATTACGGGCGGACCATCGGATGGCGGCTTAGCGGGGGGTGGGATTGCGAAGGCAGATGCGTGTTCAAAGAATATAAGTCCACTCGGCGGCATTGAGCAATGCCCACAGCACGTCTTCAAACCGCTCGCGCCAGGCGGGATCAAGTTTGGCGGTGGGCGGATCCCCGCGTCGCGCGGCGGCCGCCTGCTCGGCGCGCACGACATTCGCCTCGGCGCTCATGTGATTGGACCAAGCAACGTAGGGGGTGCGCACCCGTGGCGCGGCCGGGGGGGCGGGTGCCGGCGTGGCGGTAACCACCCGGGTCGCGTAACCAGGTTGGAGCAGTGCCAGGGCGCGCTCTCGTTCCGTAGTGGTCGGCGGGCGCGTGAGCAGCCGCAGGTAAAGGCGATCGAGGAGCTTTTCGACCGGTTGGCTTTCCATCACTATCCGCGTGAGAGCGTGGTCATCGCTCAGCCGTACCAACCACGACATCATCGTGCCATTCGCGAGCAACGCGGGCTGCAGCAGATTGTCCTCCACCTTGCGGTTGCCGCCGATCGGGTCGGGGCGTTCCGAACGCCGGCCGAATACTTCCAGCACTTCCGATACGGCTTGGTTGCGCGGCAACGTCAGACTCGGGCGGTCGCGCTCGTTGGACGTTGATGCCAGCATCCAGGAACGCCGCGCGATGCCGAGGTCGAGGTTCGAGGCGATGGGCCGGGAACTATCCAAATCGATATTCACCGGTTCGAGGTTGAACGGTTTGCCCGTGGCGGCGAAAAGTGAATCGACGAGCTGCTCGGCGGCAATGCGTCGGGGCGCCGGGGCGGTGAAGAGGGGGCTGGCGGCAGTGAGCGCCGGATCGACCGCGCGCTGGTAGGCGTGGGAAGTCAGGAGCAGGCGGGTCATTGCCTTCATGTCATAGCCGGAGCGGACCAACTCGCGGCCGAACCAGCGCAAGAGCGCGGGGTGGGAAACGGTGGATTTCTCCCAATCGCCGGGGGACTCCACGAGGGCGCGGCCCATGAAGCGTTCCCAGATGCGGTTTACCATGACTTGGGCAAACCGCTCGTTTTGCGGCGCGGTGATCAGCGTCGCCAGCCGATCGCGTGAATCGTCGGCGCGTTCAACCAGGGCCGCAGCCGTCGCTTCGTCGCAGTAGCGCGCGAAGGGCCACGCCGGCGCCACCGCCGAACCCGGCGCGAGCGTGACCTCAATCAACGGCACGCGTCCGCCCGCATTCAGGTGATCCATGGGCACGCTGCTGGTTTTGGGCACCTTGACCGGCTTGCGATCGAGCATCGCGGCAAACTTGAAAAGGTCCTTCTGCTGGGAGGCGTGAGCGGGCGCGTCGTGGCAGCGGGCGCACTTCATTTCGACGCCGAGGAACGCCGAGCTGAGAATCACGCCCTTCGCCGCGGCCGGAACGTCATTTTGGGAAGCGACGCCGAAGCCGGCGGGGCCGCCGAAACGTTCGCTGCCTTCGAGCCGGATCAGCTCGGTCGCAAACAGGTCGAGCGGTTTGTTGTCGAGAAAGGATTCGTGGAGCCACCAGCGGAAAGGTCCGGTGTTGTTGAGCGTGGGGTTGATGAGATTCGGATTTTCCGCGAGCACATCCATCCAGTAGCCCATCCACTGGTCGGCCCAACGCGGGTCGGCCAGCAGCCGATCGATGACCCGGGTGCGGCGCCCGGCCGCCTGGTCCGCCAGGAAGCCGGCAATTTCCTTTTCCGTGGGGACGACGCCCACCGTATCCAATGTCACGCGACGCAGGAAAACGAGGTCGCTGGCCGGTGCGGTGAGGGCGAAACTTTGCCGCGCGAAATCGGGCCACACAGCGCCTTCGGCGACCCAGCGCCGGAGCAGCGCGATGTCGGTGGCGGGCAGCGGATCCCCCTTGGCCGGCATCGCCTCGTCGGGATCCGTGCTGGTCACGCGCTGGATGAGGGCGCTTTTTTCCGGGTGTTGCGGCACGATGGCGGGACCGTCGCCTTCGCCGCCGGCCAACGCGTCCTGCCGCCGGTCGAGGCGCAGGCCGCCTTTCACCTTTTCCCCCTGATGGCAGTTGTAGCACTGCGCTTCGAAAATCGGTTTGATGTCGCGGTGAAAATCGACCCCGCCCTGGGCGCCCGTGGGCGCGTAGTCGGCGGCGACCCGGGCGATGCGATCCGCCAGAAAATGATCGATCGCGTTGTAAGCCGGATAACCAGACGGCAGCGCGGGCACCGGTTCTTCGGGCGTGGACGCGAGCCAAGCTGCCGCGGCCTCGCGGCGGCGTGTCCAGTAGGCGGCATGCGCGGCACGTTGTTGCGCGCGCGCGGCCGCGTTCATCGCCGCGAGCCGCTCCCGTCGTTCGGCCTCGTAGGTTGCCCAGCCTTCATCCGTGTACCGGACGGTGCGCGAGCCGGGGCTGAGCAGCATCCACGTATCCGTCCCCTCCAGCGAGACGGCGACGACCGTCTCTCCGAATTCCGGGCGAAACGGGGCAGTGCTCTTGGGCACCAAGCCGCCTAGGATGGTTTCCAGAACAATGGCGACGGGCTGCCCGGAGAATTCGACGCTGCCCCAGACCTCGCGGTTGCCCGGCGGGGCGAAGCGGAAATCCGGGCCCAAGTTGAGATAGTTGTCCTGTTCGTTGAACGGTACGCCCCCGCCGCCCGCGTTCAACCCGCCACTGCCCGTCCGATAAATGCGCGGCTGGTCAAAGGGAGTTTCGAGCACCTGCTTACCTTCGATCAGCAGCTTCGCGGGACCGCGCGAACGGAGCAGGATGCGGTGTTTACCGGCGGGCAGTTGGACGGGGGCGGATGCTCGGACGAGCGTCGGAAAGGCGCGGTCACCCCGCACGCCGGTGGAAATGTATTTTTGCGGCAGCTCGAAAAATCCGAAGGCGTCCTCCGTGTAGGATTCGGTGGCCACTGCCGCGGTTGGCCAGGCGCCGTCCTTCGGCACACCCTTTTCGCAGATCTCCACCAACACTGAGGTGGAGGACGGCGGCGCGGCCGATTGATCAGCGAAACCAGCGACGGCAATCAGGCCGCCGAGCCATGCTGGGTGAATTCTCATCACGGAGAGCGCCACCAAAAGCTACAAACCGCGGTTTTGCACGTCTTTCAAACGATCGCGAAACTTGGCGGTGCGGTGGTGCGGTCGAACGCGAACGCGTTTACCGGCCACTCGTCATCGCTTGCGACTTCACGCGGCGGTGGAGTTCGTGGACTTTTCCGACGATTCGCTCCTCGACGGTGTCGGTCCAGCCTTGCTGCGCTTCGTAGCCGCCTTCTTTCAACACGCGCACGCTGGGAATGTAGCCGACGTAATCATTGGAATAACCCGCGATCCACACCGCGGCGGCGCCGGCCAATTCCCGTTTCAAGCGCAGCGAATAGTCCACGACGACCTCGCTGCCGAGGGTGACCAGCGTGAGGTCATTTCCGAACGCGATAACTTGCACCGGATAGGCGTGCTGCGGCCGGGCTTTCTCTTTCACGTAGTCGAGCATCACCTCTTCGTAGGCCGCGCGCAGGGGGCCCCGGACGTCGCGCTGGGGCGTGATGTTGGCCATCTCGGCGGCAGTCGCGAGCGTGCGTCCATGCTGCTTGGCGAGATCGAGGTCCGTCAGGCCGGGCACGACGCCGTTACCGCGGGGATAGGGATTTTGGTCTCCGGCGCAGCCCATCAGGAAAAGCGCGGTGAAATTTTTCCGGTTGGCCTGCAGATACTCCTGCGCAAACCCCGCATAATCGCCGCAGTAATTATAGAACCCGAGGCAGGTGTTGTGGCACGAGTAGCCAAACATCATCGCGCGCAGTTCGCCGCCGGCGGCTTCGACCCGCAGCACGGGGACTTCGTGATCGACGGGACCGTCGGGGTTCGGACTGTTCTGATAACCCTTTGGTGTCGGCAGCCGGCGATTCATGGCGAAGCCACTGCGCGCGCGATTCCAAGTCAGTCGCGCCGGCTCGAGGCGCGCGAGCGTGTCGCGCACCAGCTGAAAGATCTTCTCCTCCAGTCCCTGCGTGTACTCGAAGGTGTCGCGAATCCGCGGGTCCTGCAGTTCCTTCTCAGTGGGAATGGCTCCCCGCAACGATGGACCGGAGTGCGTATGCGAGGCATTCAGCACGAGAAATTGCGGTCCGAGCCCGAGTTCCTTTTGGACCCGCGCTGCGATCCGATGACGCACGGGTTGGGGCACGCCAATCAAGTCCAGCGTGACGAACACGAGCTTTTGGCCCTGCTCATCCTGCAGCGCGAGCGACTTGGCGAAGAGTTCCTGCGCCTTGCCTTCGGCGGGTTTCTTGCGATTCGCGTAGCCTGCCATCCACAGATTTTTCGTCGGCGTGACGACCACGGAACCGGCGGCGGCCTTCCAGGTAAGGGGCAGGGCCGGCGCGGCCTTTTTCTCGGCAGCGAGCAAGCCCGTGGCGGAAAGCAGACTCACAACGGCAATCAGGCGTAATTTCATGGGGGAGCAGAGAAAGATTTCGTTAATGGACTGCGGCGGGTAATAACCCACGGGCCTCGGACGCAGACCTTCCAAATGGGTGGGCTGGTCGGGTTGAATCGAGTGGGACGGAGCGCCAAACGCAATTTCGGAAAGTCCCGGGTCGGATTTTGGAATGGAAAAATTGGCGGTGTGAAGGGCGCCATGCCGACCACCGCAAATTAACGGGAAAATTCGCGGGCTTTCGACGCGATCGGCCCGGGAAATTCCACCCCCCACAGGCTCGGCCGCGGATCGGCCTGCGCGCTTTCATTCGGCGCCAGATGTTTGAACACATCCGCGAACCGCAGACTGCATTACAGGCGGCGCTGGGTCTTGGAATCGATCTTCGGGTTAACGACGATCGTGGAGAGCGTAAACGGCGGCGCCTGCTTGATCTTCAAAGCGGCGGCGCGGGCCTGTTCCTGCGTGAGGGAGCGATCTTTGATCACCGCGTCTAGGCGCCGCAGATCGGCGAGCGTAACCGGACCCCAAAGTTGTCGCCATTGGGCTGGCTCAATCCGGGGCGCGAGAATTTTCACGAAGCGCTTGTCGGGGCCCTCCTGCCGCCAAAAGCCAAGGACCAGAATGAACGGCTCATCGATGGAGAACTGCCGGAGCGCATCGCCGAGATCGACGGGCGTGCCATACTTCACCGCCTTGGGATTCACCGGCACGCCGCCGTGCGCCACGTTTACTGCGGCTGGAATGTCCCATTTCTGAGTATATTGGCGCGGCTGATATCCGGCAAAGAAGGTGTCGCGCACCCAGCGCTCGAAGGTGACGCCGTGGTGTTGTACTTCCTGCGCGCGAGCCACTGCGCCCAGCCCGGCTGCAATCAGAAAACAAAGGCAGCGGACCAAGCTTGCCCGAACCCCAAGGCGCGCAACCCGCGACGAAAATTTGCGTCTATCTTTCAAGCGAGAGAACAGTCCCACAAAATTGCGCCGTTGGGGAGCGCGAATCGCGCCAGCGCCAAGCGGCCGCTCTGCTGCCGGCCTGGCTGCCACCGCGGATTTGCTTCGATTCCGTCGCGGCTAGAGCGGAGCGCGTCGGGGCTCGGGACGGTTGTGGTTTCTGCTGGAGCAGCAGGGGCGAGCATGTGGCGGCGAGCGGCTTTTTGCTTCCGGGCTTGCGGTTCATCGGGACAAAGTTTACGCGCGGAGAGAGTCGAGTGAAATCTTTGCCTTGAGTTCACCCTCCACCGCTTCTGACCAAGCCCCGGTTGTCGACGAGACAGCAACCCGCTGGTTTGCGCAGGAAGTTCACGCGCATGACCTGCAGCTCAAAGCGTACTTGCGCGGATCCTTCCCTTCGATTCGCGATGTGGACGATATCGCGCAGGAATCTTATCTCCGGGTTTGGAAGGCCCGCGCCGGCCAGTCGATTCGTTCTGCCCGTGGTTTTCTGTTTCAAATCGCCCGTCATGTCGCGGCGGACATTCTGCGGCGCGAGGTCGCCTCGCCCATCAAGGGCGGAACCGATTGTGCCGTCCGGTCAGTGCTGGATAGGGAGCCCGACGCGGCCGAAAACGCCTGCACGGTGGAGGAGATTGCGTTGCTCGCCGACGCGATTGACGCGTTGCCTGCGCGGTGCCGTGAAGTCTTCATTTTGCGCAAGATTCAGCGCCTGCCGCAAAAGGAGATTGCGACCCTCCTCCGCATTTCTGAACAGACCGTGCAGGTGCAGGTCTCGCGGGGAATGAAACGCTGCGAGAATTTTTTTTCCCGCCGGGGTTGCTGAGGGTTTCCGCAATGAAACGAACCCACTCTTTCCCCGTGAATCTGACCGCCGGCGGAGATTCCGCGGCAATCAAGGATGCGGCGGCGGCATGGAAGGCGCGGGCGGATGCGGGCCTGAGCGCGGCAGACAAGATCGAGCTGGAGCGGTGGCTCGAGTCAGATCCGGGGCATCGAGTGGCTCTCGCGCGGTTCGATTCGGTCTGGGTCGAATTCGACCGGCCGTTTCACACCGGAGCGTCGGACCAATTGATGGAGGCCTTGGATGCCCGTGCCCGCCGCCGTCGGCGGCGCCAGGTGGTGAGTTCGCTGACCGGCCTTGTGGCGCTCTTTGCGGCGGGGGTGGTCTGGCGAACAGGCGGCGGGTCTGCCGCTCCCGCCAACCCTTTTGCGGCGCGCACCGCGCAACTCGCGACGGTCGTGCTTTTGATGCCTGAGAGAAAAACTCTACCCGACGGCTCGGTGGTTGAATTGAAGGAAGGAGCGAAAATCGTTGTGAATTTCAGCGCGGCCGTGCGGCGCGTCGAATTGCGCGGTGGCGAGGCGCATTTTCAAGTGACCAAGGATGCAGCGCGGCCGTTTGTCGTCGCCGCGAGCGGGGTCGAGGCGCACGCGGTGGGCACGGCGTTTGCGGTCCAAATGCGGGCCGGGAGCGTGGAAGTTGTTGTCACCGAGGGGCGGGTCGCCGTGGCGCAGGGGCCGCAAACGTCTTTCGCGCCGGCGGCTGGATCGGCGCCCGCGAGCGCGCCTCTGGTCACTTTGGGCGTGAGCGACCGGATTGTCGTGAATCTGTCGACTGCGGTCACCGTAACGCCCCAAGTTACCTCGGTGCCGCCCGCGGAGCTCGACGAGCGCCTCGCGTGGCGGGCGCCCCGGGTGGAATTTACGCGCACGTCGCTCGCCGAGGCGATCGCGGTCTTGAATCGCTATTCCGCCGAACGCCGGCCGGGCGGAGCGGCCAGGCGGTTTGTGATCGCCGATGACGCGCTGGCGGACGTGCGCGTGAGCGGGCTGTTTCGCGTCGATCGCACCGAAGCTTTTGTTGGGCTGTTGCGGCATGGATTCGGCATCGAAGCGGAGTCCCGCGGTGGCGTTGAGATTCTCCTCAAGCCTGCCGCGGCGGGGCCGCCGTAGCGCTCCGTGGCGGCCCGGCTTCGGCCGGGCCGGCGGCTTAATTTCGCGCCGGCAAAGATAATTGTAACAGATTTCGGGCGATCATCCGACTTCCTCGCATGACGACCGCCAGCACCCGTCCAACCCCGAGGAGGCTTTTTGCCGTCCTGGTGTGCTGCCTGGGCGCCTTGCTCGGACCGGGGGTCGGAGCCGCCACGCCTGCCCACCGCCAGTTCAACCTGCCGGCGGACAGCGCGGAGAAATCATTGAAGCGGCTTGCGGAACAATCGGGTCGCGAGGTTCTGTTTCCGGCGGATCTCGTCGAAGGTGTCCAGACTCGCGAAGTCCGCGGCGAAATGACGCCGAAACAGGCGCTCGACACCATGTTGAGCGGCACAGCCCTGATTGGCGTGCAGGACGAAAAGACCGGGTCGCTGACGGTACGCGTCGAACGGCCGACCGTGGACTCAAAAAAAAAAGACCGTGGGTCCGCGTCTCGTGACCCCGGTGGTTCCGAGCGCGTGATGGAGCCGTCCCGCGGCCCCGCAGAAATTCCAAAAACCATGAAACCGAAAAACCCCCTTATGCTGTTGTTTGGCTGGCTCGCCGTTGCGCTTGCCCCCGGCAACGCCCTTTACGCCGCGGACCCCGTCGCGCAAGTCGCGCCAGCGCGAACGGCGCTGTCCGGCATCGTCATAAACGCGGGCACCGGCAAAACGCTGCAAAGCGCCCGGGTTGTCATCGTGGGAACGGGTCGGACGACGCTCACGGATGAACAGGGGGTTTACGAATTCACGGACCTGCCGGCGGGCCCGATCGTACTTTCGATTTACTATACCGGGTTGAATCCCGTGGAGATTTCGGTGGACCTGGCGTCTGGCGGGCCGCAGCGCCGGGACGTTGGACTGACGGCGGAAGTGTACAAACTTTCTCCCTTCGTCGTCTCGGGCGAACGGGAGGGGAATGCCCTGGCGATCACGTTGCAGCGGGAGTCCGACGGAATTCGGAACGTCGTTTCATCGGACGCCTTCGGCAACCTGGCGGGCAATCCCGCCGATCTGTTGATCCGGATGCCGGGCGTGGTGGGTGAATCGGTGGGTGGCGACATGCGCTACGTGCGCATTCGGGGCATGAATTCGGCGCTGAGCACCGTCACCAGCGATGGCAACCGGATGGCAGACGCCGCCTCGGCCGGCGCCACACGCGAGTACCAGTTTCAGCAGGTAAATTCGGATACGATTGAGCGTATCGAAGTCGTGAAGTCGCCCACGCCGGACATGGACGCCGATTCCATCGGCGGCGCGGTGAACATGGTGAGCAAGAGCGCGTTTGACGTTTCGCCGGCGCGACGGGTGGGCGTGTCCGGGGGCGTCATCTGGCGCGTTTTCGACAAACGCGATGAGCCGCATCGCAACTACACGTTCTCCTATTCGGAGGTGTTCAACGGCAAGCTGGGCGTCGCTTTCAACTACGGCCACCGGGCGCATACGTCGCTGATCGATCGCACCAACCAGGCCCATCGCGCGCAACTGGAGGATCCGGCCTATACGTACAGTTTTGAATTTCACGATTCCCGAAACACGCGAACCCGCTGGGGCGGCGGCCTGAAGCTTGATTACAAATTCAGCGACCACAGCCGCTTCTATCTCAACAACACGCTGAGCAAGCACTCCGAGTACAGTAACACCAACATCGCGGTGTTCTCCACGGCGCAGACCGTCGCGACGCGCGATGCTGCCGGCAATCTCACTGGCACGGGCGCGATCGTCCCCGGCTTCACCAAAGACGTGACGGAATGGCGGCCTGTCACCAACAGCGCGGTGGAAATCACAGGCGGCGCGGGGGCGAAGTACGGTCGCACGGCGCATTCGCAAATCGGCGGCGTGCATCGCTACCCGGGTCTGGAAATCGATTACAACGCCTACCGGTCGAATTCGGTCGCGATCTACGAAAACGGAAAATTGGGAAATTTCGCGCTGACTGCCCGCGGGATCGGTCTGCGCATCGAACGCAAGGACGAGCCTTATTTCCCGTATATCACTCAGACCGGCGGGGCCGACATGACCAACATTAACAGCTACACCAGCAATCTGTTCACGATGACGGATAATTTTGGCGAAGACGAATACCTCGGGGCCGCGCTGAATGTCCGCAAAACTTTCTCCACCGTCGTCCCCACTTGGGTAAAGGTCGGCGCGCGGTTCCGCCGCCAATCCCGTGACCTTGAGAACAAAACGACGCGCAAGAGTTACGTCGGTCCCGACGGGGTTCAGGGCGTGAATCCCGCGACGGGCGTCAACGACGACAACCTCGGACGCTTTGCCAACCCGAATGTCGAGTCCCCCGTGCGGGGAGTGCGATATCCCAAGCTGCCGTACCCGGCGCATCCGTTCCGCGAAAAGAGCGGGTCGAGCTACGACTATTGGGGCTACAACATCGGCACGGCGTTCCGGGAAACGCCGCAATTGTTTCAGGAAGACATCGCGTTCAACACGATGACGGCGCTCGTCGGCAACCAGCAGTTTCACGAGGACATCTCGGCCGCTTTCATTGCGGGGCAGGTCGAACTCGGGCGGCTCAAGATCATGGGGGGCCTCAGGGTCGAGGACACCAAGGTTGACGGGACGGGCGCGCTCCAGGCGATCACGCCGGAAGAGCGTACGCGGCGGGCGGCCTGGGTGGGCGTGGTGACGCGGGAAGAACTGCTGCGCCGGACGATTGCGGAATACTCCGGACGCGCGACGGCGAAAGGGGAAAACCGCGGGGTGTTCCCGGGCCTGCATTTAAAATATGAGCCCATGCGGAGAATGGTGACACGCTTGAGCTATGCGACGAACATCGGACGTCCGAGCATCGGGCAACTCATTCCCCGCACAACGGTTAATTACGAGGCTCGCACCGTTTCAACGAATAATCCTAGTTTGAATCCCCAATATGCCGATAACTTCGACGCGAGCATTGAATATTATTTCGAACCGGTCGGCCTGCTGAGCGCAGGGGTGTTCCTGAAGGAGATCAAACAATTCATTTTCACGGCCGGAGGGCAGCCGGTGGCGCCGGGGTTGGATAATGGCTTTGATGGCGAGTATGCGGGCTTTATCTTGACCACCCAACGAAACGGGGGCTTCGCGAAGATCAAGGGGTTTGAACTGGCTTATCAGCAGCAGTTCACGTTTTTGCCTGGCTGGTGGAGCGGATTTGGGGTGTTTGCGAATTACACGAAGCTGGCGACGGAAGGAGATTACGGCGCGGCGGTGGTTCGCTCCACGAGCGAGGTGGCCGGCTTCACGCCAGAAACGGCCAACTTGGGTGTATCCTATATCAAAGGACGCGCGTCCGTGCGGTTTCAGTTCAATCACGCCGGTAAGTATCTTGCCTCCTTCAACGCCAACCAGGCAGCCTTGCTGTATCGGACCGCGCGTTCCACGGTCGATCTAAAGGCCCGCTATTCGCTGTCGAAACGCTTCGATCTCTATCTCGACGTGGACAATGTCTTCGCGGAGCCGGATCGGGCGTCGGTGTTTTATACGGGGCGTCCCCAAGACATGTTCAAAATGTCGCCCCAGTTTAACTTCGGTTTCAACGGGCGCCTGTGAGCCGCTCGCGTATGATGGCGCTCCGTTGCGCCGCCGTTTTGGTATGCGGGCTGGCGCTGGTTGCTCAGGCCGGGGCGCAAAATCAGCCGGAGCCCAATCGCGGCGAGGAAACCGTGGTCGAGATTGGGAACCGACGAGAGCTGTTCGTCGACGGCTATCTCATCAGCCGGCTGCATGGCGCGGCGCGCCTGGAACTGCACCGACCGATTCCGCGCGAGCGCGTGATGGTTTTCGACCGCCCCTGGGAAGGGGCTTCGAGCAATTATCACAGCATCTTCCAAGACGGCGATCGGTACCGGATGTATTACCGCGGATCCCACTTGCGCTTCACGGACGGGAAACTCGATGAGCGGCCTCACCCTTATTTTATCGGCTACGCGGAAAGTTCCGATGGAATCAACTGGCGGCGTCCCAACGTGGGGCTTTTCGAAATCGATGGCTCGACGGAAAACAACGTCGTCCTGGCCAGCGGCAAGTATGACGGGTTCCAAGTGGCCTTGGGCGACGCCGCTTCGATGTTCAAGGACGAGAATTCCGCCGCCCCGCCGGGGGCGCGCTACAAGGCGCTCGTGCGGTACCACGACCGCGCCACCGGTCGCAACGGGTTGATGGCTTTCAAGTCGGCGGATGGTCTGCGCTGGCTGCCAATGACGGACGAACTGATCATCACGGGGGATCCCTTCGACTCGCAGAATCTGGCGTTTTGGGATCCGGTTCGGCGGGAGTATCGCGCGTATTGGCGCAGCAGCCTGGACGCCCCCGGCACACCCCGCGGAAAAGTTCGCGCGATCCGCACGGCGGTCTCGAAGGACTTTCTGAAATGGGAGGGACGGACCCAAGTCACGTATGTCGATTCACCGCCGGAAGAAATCTACACCAACCAGATCAGGCCCTATCACCGTGCGCCGCACATCTTCATCGGGTTTCCGACGCGCTACCTTGAGCGACCCGCCTCCGCCGCGATGACAGCGCTGCCCAATCGTGAACATCGGGAAATGCGCAGCCGGATTGTGCCGCGTTATGGATTGGGAATCACCGAGGGTCTGCTGATGGCGAGCCGCGACGGCGTAAAATTCAAACGCTGGAAAGAGGCCTTTCTGCCGCCTGGCATCGAACGCGACGGCACGTGGAACTATGGTCATCAGTATATCGCGTGGCATATAGTGGAGACAAAATCTGCGATCGCAGGCGCCCCGGACGAACTCTCGCTCTACGCCGTCGAAGACTATTGGACGGGTCGCGGCAGCGCGCTGCGCCGGTACACGCTGCGGCTGGATGGTTTCGTTTCCGTGTCCGCTCCGATGAGCGGCGGCGAAGTCGTCACGCGGGCGCTTCGTTTCGACGGTCGCAAGCTCTCGCTCAACTTCGCCACTTCCGCGGCGGGCAGCGTGCGCGTGGAGATTCAGGATGCGGACGGCCGGGCGAGGCCCGGTTTCGCATTGGACGATTGCGCCCCGGTCTTTGGCGATGCGCTCGACCGGTCCGTCCATTGGAAAAACGGCCCGGACGTGAGTTCACTTGCGGGCGAAATGAATCGACTGCGCTTTGTGATCGAAGACGGGGAGATCTATTCCTTTCAGTTCCAAGATTAGGAGCCCCGTTGACTGGCTGCCGAACTTTTCCATGAAACGTCGCAAATTCCTCCGCGCGCTCGGTGGCTCGGCTCTTGGCGCCGGACTCGCCTCTCGCGCTTCCTCCCAAACACCGGCTGCCCCGGCGACGTCTGTATCTCCGGGCCCGCCGGTCGCCGCACCCGCGGCGCCAAAGGCGCTTTCCCCGACAGGTGCGATGGATGTGGGCAGCCAGGCGCAGTTGTTTGTCGACAAACAGGTCGTTCATTCCACGCAAGGCATCGCGTTCAACTTGCATCAGGCCCGCAAGCATCCGCTCAATCCGCTGGTCAAGGCTGACCGGCCGTGGGAGGGATGGCGCGTCAATGTGTATGGCTCGGTTTTATACGACGAGCAGGAGAAAATTTTCAAAATGTGGTATGTGGGAAACGCGAGCGAATGGTTTCCGAACTTCGCCACCCATTACGCGACGAGCCGGGACGGTTTGCATTGGGAAAAGCCGCTGGTGGGCACGGTCAGGACGCCCGGCCTGGCGCGTCACAACGCCGTGCTCGACGCCTGTCAGATTGCGAGTGTGACCAAGGATTTGGCGGATCCGGATCCCGCGCGTCGCTACAAGATGATCGAATGGTCCCACGCGGGCGGAGGTCGCGCGAAACCCGTGGGCGGGCCGCACGCGTTGGTTTCGCCCAATGGGCTCAACTGGACGCGCATCGGCGCGGCGAATCTGTTTCGTTCGAACGATGTCGTCACGGCCTACCAAGACACGCGCCTGAAGCGCTTCGTCGCGTTTCCCAAGTTCTCGACGCCGGTGCGGGGCATCGTGCGACGATGTTTCGCGGTAACCTCGACGGAGGATTTGCTCAACTGGCCGGATCCCCGCCTCATGCTGATGCCGGACGTGCGCGACGATGCCGGAACGTTGGGCCGCATCGAGCACGTGCGAGCAGCGCTGGACATGCCGGACGACCCGGCGCTCATGCGCACGGAATTCTACGGGATTGGCGTGTATCAGGGGGAGAGCACGCTGGTGGGATTCCCCTGGGTGTTCAGTATCAACAACAGCGCGCGGTTTCCCACGGACCGCGCACGCAATCATGAGGGGCCATGCGAAATCCAGCTGGCGGCGTCGCGGGATTTGCAAAGCTGGGAGCGGCCGTTCCGTGCCCCCGTGATCGCGCTCGGCGCGCCCGGGTCGTGGGACAGCGGGTTTCTCACCACTGCCTCGCAGGCATTTCGCCACGGCGATGAGGTTTGGCTGTATTATGGCGGCGGGAACTACACGCACGGCAATCCGGTGATCTATGACGAATACCGCGGCAATGAACGCGGGACCAAATACACCTGCTCCATTGGCCTGGCGACCTGGCCGTTGGACCGGTTTGTGTCGGCCCACGGAGGCAGCGAAGGCGCGCAGCTCACCACGGTTCCCCTGCATTTCACCGGCCGCCGGCTGGAGCTGAACGTGAACGCGGGCAAAGGTCGCGCGATGGTCGAGGTGCTTGATGCAGCGGGGAAGCCGATTGCGGGCTTCGAAAGATCGGATCCGATCGTGACGGATTCGCTTCGCGCAACGGTGAAATGGAAAGGGCGGGAGGAGTTGGGGCAACTCGCCGGCCGTCCCCTCTGCCTGCGCTTTGATTTGCGGAACGCGGGGCTTTTTTCCTTCGCGTTTCGGGCCTGAGGGGCAGGCCGCGGGGTGTGCCGCGCATCGGGGGGGCAGGACATTTCGGCGACGAAGCCGCGAGCACCCCGTTCGCCCGGGCCTTTTCCGTTGAAACCGCCGGCGGTTGCGGCAGAAACGCCGCAGCCCCATGAAAACCATTTTGCGGAGAGTTGCCGTGGTGTTTGCGCTGGTGCTTGGCGCGGTGGCGAATGCGGCAACGCGGCCCCCCAACATCGTTTTTATCCTCACCGACAATCAGGGGGCCTGGACCCTCGGCTGCTACGGCAATCCCGATATTCGCACTCCGCATATCGACAAACTCTCGGCCGAGGGCGTGCGTTTCACCCGCGCGCTTTCCAGCAACCCCGTATGCTCGCCGACGCGCGCGACGTTTCTCACGGGGTTGATCCCCTCGCAACATGGGGTGCACTCCTTTCTCGATCCAAAGTTCATGATGGGGCCGGAAGCGTACAACACCCTGAAAGAGTTCACCTCGATCGGTGAAGTCTTGCGCGACTCCGGCTACACCTGCGGCCTCAGCGGCAAATGGCATCTCGGCGACAACCTGAAGCCCTCCGAAGGATTTTCCTTTTGGGTGACCAAGCCGGACGGCTCGACGACTGAGTTTTATGATCAAAATGTGATCGAGGACGGCAAAGTGCGGAAGGAAGCCGCCTACACCACCGATCTCTGGACGCGGAAAGGCATCCAGTTCATCGAGCAGAACAAGGATCGTCCTTTCTTCCTCTTTCTCGCCTACAACGGGCCGTATTCGCTCGGAAAGTTAATGACGAATCCGCCGCGTAACCGGCATGCGGAGCACTACAAGGGCAAGCATTTCACGAGTTTCCCGGTCGATGCCATGCATCCGTGGCAATCGGCGAACAAAGCATTCCACAATACCCAAGTGGCCATGGAGCGGCTGGCCGCTGAAACGAGCGGAGTTGACGACGGGGTGGGAGACGTGATGGCGACGCTGAAGCGGCTCGGCCTCGACGATAATACGCTCGTGGTTTACGCCGCGGATCAGGGGTGGATGGGCGGCCAAAACGGCATGTGGGGCATGGGCGATCATTTTCGCCCCATTGCGGCGCACGATCTGATGATGCAAATCCCGATGATTTTCCGTCATCCGGGCAAAATTCCCGCCGGCCAGTCGAGCGACATCATGGTGAGCAATTATGATTTCCTGCCGACCGTGCTCGGCCACGTCGGATTGGGCGGGAAAATGCCGACCCAG
>JBEENF010000017.1:0-19634 GCA_041192325.1 Verrucomicrobiota bacterium | reverse complement strand
CCACGCTTGTCACGCCTCGTGCTGAGGCACGAGGCGCGCCAGCTCCCGGCGTGGCTCATCTTTGACGTTCGACAAGATCTATGAAGAAGACGCTCATCATCGTGATTTCGTTGCTCGCGGCTGTCATCGGCGGCGCGATCGGGAAAGGTCTAGTTCGAAGCTACTTTGATGGGCGGAAAGCTTCGAAGGTCGAAGAGGCTCTCGCCGCTGCCGAGCGTCAGGTGAATGCGATGGGTCCCAAGATGGTTGACGATACGACTCGGCTGGACGGTGCGAAGGCCGGTCCAGGGAAGAAGTTCACCTATACCTACACTCTGGTCTCGCTCAAAGCTGCGGACGTAGATTCCGGCGCATGGAAGCAGAAGGTAGTTCCCACGATTAGGAAGAACATGCGAGATGCGCAGGGTATGCGATACCTCTTTCAGGTCGGCACCACTGTTCACTACAGATACCTCGGCAGCGATGGCGCAGTGATTGACGAGATTGTGATGACTCCCGCGGAAGCGCTCGCGCGATGAAGAAAAAGCCGAACAAGGCGCCAGAGCCACGGTCGTGGCTCAGCTTGAACGTTAGCCAAAAATGAAGAAAATCGAAGAGCTTTGGGACGTCTGGACTTTTCGCTTTTCAGATCGCGACAAGTCGATCGATAAAAAGGACGTTATAGCCCGATGCAGCAGGCTTGGGCCACTTGTCCACGAAAAGCTAAAAGGAATACCCAAACCACTAAGTCCGAGATTATCGGTCGCACATTGGGAAATGCTCAGAGATTATTGGAGAATTCCTGAAATTGTACAGATATCAGTCAAGTCTGGTGAGATAGATAGCGAAAGGGCGGCAGAAGTAAAAAAGGTAGGATTGTTTAAATACGCAGTTACGGTTTCGGATAAAATACCATTTCAGGATCAGTTTTATATTGGATGTGTTGCTCATGAGTTCGCCCATATTGTTTTGGATTGTTGGGGCGGAGAATACGCGCTCGAAAAGCAATCGGAGCGAGATGTTGACATCGCCTCGATTTTACTTGGCTCCGGATATCTTCAGTTATTGGGTGCTCGTGGGGATAAAAGTTTTTCAGAAAGAGTAGGATATTTATCACTATACGAGAAAGCCTTGGCGCAGATTTATCATCATGAGGCATGCACAGAACCCCACTCCCTATATATCGATGACTTGCCATTGCCGGGTAGAGCTGCAATGCGGCGAGTCGCATTTTGGAAGTAATGGAAACCACAGAGGCTAACGAGTCGCTGCCGTTGGTCGAGCAGCGCGAGTTCGACTGTCCGCAACTGGGACGCGGGCACCGCCGTAGAAATTGGAATAGAAAGGGCCGCGCCGATCGGACTCGTCGCAGAAGGGGACGTATTCGTTCTCGTTAGGCGGCGGCACGCGTGCAGAAAAACACTTCGCCGACGGGGCGTCAAAGCCGGCAAGGGTGCGTCTCATGGGCGGAGGGAGGAAATGGGGCCAGTGATCCAGCCGGGGAGGAGCAAAGGCTTCATATTGTGACTACAGAGCGTTGCCTGCGATGCCGGATCATACCGCGTTTGCGCCATCAGTGTCCTTCCGCTGGACGGTTCCGTCACTTGAGGTGAACCGGCGGCAGTGAGGCCGGGCCGATTGTGGGCGGCCGCCCACAATTTGGAACACCTGGGCGAATCTGCGGAAAAGGTCCCTCCATTTCGTCCCTTGCGCGGTGACCGAGGAGACGATCACGAACACCCGCGCGTGCCTCGGGGGGGGTGGCTGCGGCGCTGTCCGCGCCTTGCCAACGGCCTGGCTCCGTTTACCGGCCGCCCTTTGAACAAGCCCGTTGAGCGCCAGCGCGCAGCTTCGATGCGAGCCGGTTCCCCAATGCCGTAGGTGACATCCGCGCCGCGGGCCGCTCTTCTTCTTCCGCGTGGCTTCCTTCAACTCGACCATTCTAACCGGCCCGGTCCTCGTTACCGGCGGAACGGGCTTTTTGGGCCGGCGCGTGGTGGAGCAGCTCCTGGCGCGGGGGCGGGCGGTGAAAGTGCTGGGACGCACGGCGGCGCCCGATTTGGAAGCCTTGGGCGCGCGTTTCATCCGCGCTTCGCTCGACGACGCGGCGGCGGTACGCGCGGCGTGTGCGGGCGTCGAAACGGTTTTTCACATCGGGGCCAAAGTCGGGGTTTGGGGCAACCACGACGATTTCTTCCGGGTGAATGTCCTCGGCACGCGGGCGGTCCTGGACGGCTGTCGGGAGCATGGCGTGCGCCGGCTGGTTTTCACGAGCACGCCGAGTGTGGTTTACAACGGCGGCGATCTCTCGGGCGCAGACGAGTCCCTGCCCCTGACCACGAGCTGTCCGAGCCCGTATCCGCTGACCAAGGCGGTGGCCGAGCGTGAGGTCCTGGCCGCGAATGGTCCGGCGCTGCGTACGGTGGCGCTGCGGCCTCACCTCATCTGGGGTGTGGGCGATCCGCATTTGGTCCCGCGGATTCTGCAAAGGGCGCGCACCGGCCGGTTGCGCATCGTCGGTACGGGCGAAAATCGGGTCGATTTGGTGCACATCGCGAACGCGGTGGAGGCGCATCTGCTCGCCGAGGCTGCACTGGCGGAAACCCCGCCCGCACTTTCCGGCTCCGCGCGCCGGGCCGTGGGTGGGCGCGCGTTTTTTATCACGAACGGTGAACCGGTGGTGCTGTGGTCGTGGATCAACGAACTGCTGCAGGCGCTTGGAAAACCGGCGGTCACCGGGCGGATTTCGTTGCGCGCGGCCGCCGCGGTGGGCGCCGCTTGTGAACTGGCGTGGCGGACCCTGCCATTGCAGGGCGAACCGCCGATGACGCGATTCATCGCCGCCGAGCTCGCAAAAGATCATTGGTTTAACCTGAGCGCCGCCCGGCGGGATTTGGGCTACGTGCCGCGGGTGAAGATGGCGGAAGGCATGGCGGCCCTCGTCGCGGACCTGCGCAACCGCGGGGCGTGACGCGGTCAGTGCGCCGCGGCTGACGATTTTTGCCCGCGTCGCCGCCGGCCGCCTCAGCGCGTTGCAGCCGGCGGCGTCCGCTGGCGCACCGCTTCGAACAGCGTGATGATGGTGGCCATGGCCACATTCAACGAGTCGGCGTGACCGGCCATGGGAATGCGCACGGTCAGATCCGCCTGCGTGAGCCAGAATTCGCTCAGGCCGTATTGCTCGCTGCCCATGACGATGGCCAGCGGACCGCGCAGGTTCGCACTCGTGTACACGGTCTCCGCTGCCGGGGTGGTCGCGACGGCGCGCACCTTTTTCTCTCGCAACCAGGCCCAAACCCGCGCGCTTTCCTCGACGACCAGAGGCACCGAGAAGAGCACGCCCGTGGAGGCGCGCACCACATTGGGGTTGAAGATGTCAGTCACCGGATCGCACACGATCACCGCGTCGCAGCCGGCCGCGTCGGCGCTGCGCAGGATGGTGCCGAGATTGCCGGGTTTCTCGATCGCCTCGACGACGAGCAGAAAAGGCGCGGGCGGCAGCGCGAGGTCGGTCAAGGCGCGTTTCCATTGCGGCGCGACGGCGAGCAATCCGTCCGGCCGCTCGCGATACGCCACTTTGGCGAACGCGTCCTTCGTCAGTTCAAAGAGCTGCGCGCCGGCCGCCTCCGCCGACTGCAGCAGGGCCCGTTCGTTTTCGCCCAGAAACCATTCCGGCGAAAAATACACCTCCTGAAGAGGCGCTTTTTTTTCCAGGGCGCGCCGAATCTCCCGATAACCTTCGACCAGAAATACGCCCGCTTCGTCGCGGGGACGCCGCTCCCGGAGCTTCACAAGCTGTTTCACCCTCGGATTCTGGAGGCTGGAAATTTTTTCGGGTATGCCCACGCACCCCACGGAACACACCGAAACGCGCCAAAAGACAAAGGCCTTTTCCAGCGCTCCTCCGCCATGGAGCGCATCGCGCCTTTTTCTCGCGGCGAGCCGTTACGTGTGTTTCGTCGTCGTGTGGGCAAAAAGAACAAATTTAACGACCAGCCATTTGCGTATCATCAGGAGATCGAGCTGGAGATCGCCACGCTCACCAATCTCGGACTCGGACTCGGCCGGGTCGCGCTGCCCGGCGACGAAACACCCAAATGGGTGGTGATGGTTCCGTTCACCCTGCCGGGCGAACGGGTGCGGGTGCGAGTTTTTCGTAATCACAAAAACTTTTCCGAGGCGGATGTGGTGGCGGTCCTCGCGCGGTCGCCCGATCGCGTGACGGCCCCCTGCCCGCTGTTCGGCCGCTGCGGGGGCTGTCAGTATCAGCATCTCGCCTACCCCGCGCAGCTTTCGTGGAAGCAGCGGCAACTGGCCGAGCTGTTGCAGCACATGGCGGGCGTTGAATTTCCCGTGTCTCCGGTGGTGCCGTCGCCGCGCGAATTTGGGTACCGTTCGAAGATCACGCCCCACTTCAATGCGCCTGCCCCGCGATTTCGGCGACCCGCCGTGGCGGCGGTCGCCGGCCATGAGTCGGATGTTCGTGCCGCCACCGTCGCAGAGGCCGCGTCGATCATGCCGATCGGATTTCTCCGGCAGGGCACGCGCTTCGATATTGTCGATGTCCCGCAGTGTCCCATTGCCACGGAGGCCATCAACGCCCGCCTCGGCGAGGTCCGGGCATCGGTGCAAGCCCGGGCGGAAACGTACACCCGCGGGGGCACGGTGCTGCTGCGCGAGGCGAGTGGCGAGGTCACGACCGATTACGACGCGATCGTCACGGAAACGGTGGGGCATCTGAAATTGCGGTTTCTGGCGCGCGATTTTTTTCAAAACAACCCGTTTATCCTGCCTGCCTTCACGCAATATGTCCGCGACCAGGCGGCCGCCAGTGGCGCGCGTTTCCTGATCGACGCGTATTGCGGGAGCGGATTGTTCGCGCTGACGGCGGCGCCGGGGTTCGAGCGCGTCGCCGGCGTCGAGATCAGCGAGAGCAGCGTAAAATTTGCCCGGGAAAACGCCGCGGCCAACGGCGTGGCCAACGCGACGTTTCTTGCCGCCGATGCGGGAGCGATCTTTGCCGGGGTGGAGTTTCCCCCCGCCGAGACAGCCGTCATCATCGACCCGCCGCGGAAGGGCTGCGAGGAAAGCTTCCTCCGTCAGCTTTTCGCCTTCGGACCGCGCGCGGTCGTCTATGTGTCCTGCGATCCGGCCACGCAGATGCGTGACCTGCGGCTGTTTATCGCTGCGGGATACACGTTGAGCGCCGCCCAGCCTTTCGACTTATTTCCACAAACCCGTCACCTGGAGTGTGTCCTGACACTGCGGCGTTCGATGTAGCGCGCAATCCGGCTCGCCGCCCCGCCAAATAGTCGCAAGCTGGCGGCCGACTTATCATGACGAGCCAACACGCGACCCCCGTCCGCCATCGTTGGAAGTTTTTTCGCACGGGGGGCCTTGAACAGGTCGCGCTCGAGTCGGCGGCCGATTTGCTCGCGCTAAATGAACTGGATCAGAAACTGTGGGTGGCGTTGAGCTGCCCAATCGCGGGGCTTGAGCTGGACGAGAAAACGCTGGCGTTGATCGATACGGACGGCGACGGACGCATTCATGTGCGCGAGGTTATCGCGGCCGTCCAGTGGGCGGCTTCCCAGCTCAAACAGCCCGCGGATCTGTTGTCCCCCCAAGGAGCGCTGCCCATTGCGGCCATCAACGACCAAACGCCGCAGGGGCGGACGATCCTCGCCTCGGCGCGACGCATTCTCGAAAACGTCGGCAAGGGCCAGTCTGATGCCATTTCGGTCGAAGACACCACTGACTTGGCGAAAATCATCACCGCGCGCGCGCCCAATGGGGATGGCGTTATCACGTTGCGAGCGGGTACGGATCCGGAAACGCGGGCATTGATCAAGGACATCCTCGCGACGATGGGCAGCGCGCCCGACCGGGGTGGCGGCGCGGGCATCACTGCTGAAAAAGCCGCGGCGTTTTTCAAGGAGCTGGAAACCTACCTCAAATGGATCGATGCCACGACGGAGAAAAATCTGCCCGAGCTCGGCTCTGCGACGGGTGCAGCGTGCGCGGCCTTGCAGGCGGTACACGCGAAGGTGGATGATTATTTCGGCCGCTGCCGTCTTGCCGCCTTCGATCCGCGCGCGGTGGCGGCGTTGAACCGGCAGGAATCCGAGTATCTCACGATCGCGGCGCGCAATCTCACCCTCACAGCCGAAGAGATCGGCGACTTCCCGCTGGCGCGGATCGCGCCGGCGGCGCCACTCCCATTGCTTTCCGGCGTGAATCCCGCGTGGGCTCAAGCGCTCGCGACGTTGCACAAAGACCTCGTGGCGCCACTGCTCGGCGCTGAGAAGACGCTCCTGACGGAAGAAGATTGGGGCACGATCACCGCGCGTTTGGCGCCCTATGAGACGTGGCTGGGCAGCAAGGCGGCGACCCCGGTCGAGAAGCTCGGCGCCGCCCGCGCCCGCGAAATCATGCAGAGTCCAGGGCGGGCCCGTCTGGCCGAACTGCTGGCCCTGGACGAGGCGCTGGCGCCGGAATACAACGCGATCAGCGATGTCGCGCGCCTGTCGCGTTACTATCGGGATCTGCGTACGCTCCTGCACAACTTCGTCAATTTCGCGGATTTCTATTCGCGCGACCGTATTGGGGTGTTCCAGGCCGGTCTGCTGTATCTGGACAGCCGATCGTGTGAGCTTTGTCTGCGGGTGTTCGACGTGAATGCCCATGCGACGCTGGCGGCGATGAGCAAAACGTACCTGGTCTACCTCGATTGCCAGCGGGCCGGCGGAGAAACCATGAAGATCGCGGCGTGTTTCACGCAGGGCGACAGCGACTACCTCTTTGTGGGCCGGCACGGACTTTTCTATGACCGAAAAGGCCGCGACTGGGATGCGACCATCACCAAAATCATCGATAATCCGATCAGCATTCGCCAGGCGTTCTGGTCGCCGTACAAGAAGTTTTTACGGATGATCGAGGAGCAGGTGGCCAAGCGCGCCGCGGCGGCCGACGCGGCGACGAGCGGCCGGTTGCAGGACACCGCGACGGCCGCGGTGGCGGCGAGCGCCCCGGGCGCGGCGATCCCCGCGCCTCCGAAGAAATTCGATGTCGGCACGATCGCCGCCTTGGGCGTGGGGTTGGGCGCGATCGCCACTGCTTTTGGCATAATTTTCGGCAAATTCGTCGAGCTGCCCGTCTGGCAAATTCCGTTCGTGATCGTCGGAATCATCCTGGCGATTTCGCTGCCCTCGATGGTCATCGCCTGGTTGAAAATTCGCCAGCGCACGCTGGGACCGCTGCTGGAGGCAAACGGCTGGGCGGTCAACGGCCGCGTCAAAATCAACGTTGCTTTCGGGAATGCGCTCACGGGTCTTGCGGCGTTGCCGCCAGGGGCGAATAGGACGCTCAAAGATCCCTACCTGGACGAAAGCGCGCATCGCCGAAGGACGCTGCTGGCGCTGTTGGTGATCTTTGGACTGCTCGCGGGCGCGGTTTGGCTGCGAATGGATCGGCTGCGGCGCGGCCATTATTTCTGGCAACCCGTGCCAGCGCCTGCCGCGGCTCCGGCCAGTTCTGCTCCCGTCGCGCCAAAAAGTTAAGCGGTGCGCTTGGAAAGGCGTGGCCGAAAAGCGGTGAAACGAAGCACTCGCACGACGTGCTCGTGACGATCGACTATCCCGTTGCCGCTTTCGGATGCCGGAAAACCAGGACGCGTTAGACGGGCGCCCAAGCGCCCACGCCCACGACCTCTTCCACTTCCGCGGTTTCGTCGGGCAATTCATTCAACGGCGCAAACCGCTCGGAGGAAAACCCCAGTTCCTGCTCCCCTTGGTGAAAGGGATCGGGCGGATTCGTCAGCTCCTGCAGGAGCAGACCCACGGTCGCACTGTCGCCACCTTTCACGATCTTCTCCCGGCCTAGAAAGACCTCCCTCACCGTGTAAATATTATCCTTCACCGGCAGCTGTTTGTAGAGCGCGCGGATCGGTGGCGTGAATGTGTCGTTAACGCAGACGACTTTCTGGCCTTTAACCATGGTGATGGGAAAATGTGGAAGAACGGAATGAGGACGCAACCTTGGAGCGAATTTGCCCCGTGGGGTTTGCGGTGAGTGACGGGGGCTTTACTCGATCCGCCCCTCGTCGAAATCGATCAGGTCCGGCACGGTTTTGATTTCCGCCGCGCGATCCGCGCACCCCATGGCGGTCAGGGCTTGATTTAAAAACTCCTGTCCAGCGGGGGTGAGTCCCTTTTGCGCCAGTTCCCGGTTCCACTTGGCCGCGTGCACATCGCCCGGCAGCAACTCGCGCAGGCGCCGCTCCACTTCCGCCTCATCGGCCGCCTCCAACACGATCTTTTCCACGGCGGCGGGATCGATGCCCAGGTGCAAACAAAGGAACGCATCCAGGCCGCGCTTGAAGTTCTTCGCGTAGCTTTTCGGCAACGCGCCATGCTCTTTTACGTAGCGGCACTTGGCCAGGAAACGCGGGAGATAGAGCAACCCCGTCGCAGCGTGCGGCACGTAAGGCGACGGCAGGCAGGTCAGAACTTCGCCCGTGGATCCAGGAATGGGTTTTGAAGGCATTCCGCCACAACACGCATTGCGTCGGTGGAAGGGCAAGCTTTCGCCGGTTACCGTTGATCATCAGCAGCCTCCGCGATGGTGGAAATAGGAGTCCTTGCCTTGACGACTGCGTCCTACGCCAATTCGCTTCGGATAAATGAGCGAGGAACCCCGCATTCTGCTCGCTGAAGATAACCCCGACGATGTGTTCCTGCTGGTCCAAGCCTTCAGGCGCGCGGGAATGACTTTGCCCTTTGCGACCCTGACGGACGGTTGGGAAGTCATCGAGTATTTCAGCCGGACCGGGATTTACGCCGGCCAGCCGCCGCAGGAAGTGGACATCCTCCTGCTTGATCTCAACATGCCACGGCGGAACGGCTTGGAAGTGCTCGAGTGGCTGCGGCAGCAACCGCAGTGGCGCACGCTCCTCGTGCACGTCTTGTCCGCCTCCTCGCGGGAAGAAGATGTAACGCGCGCTTACGAGCTCGGCGCCAACAGCTATCTCGTGAAGCCCAGCCGCCTGGACGAGTTGGTTACCCTCGTCACCAGCCTGCAGGCCTGGCACCGGTGGGTGGCGCCAGCCCGGCGGCGCGTTTCTCCAACCCGAGACGGGGGCGCGGGCTCCGCCGGTCTTCAATAGCGGACACGTCGTGGTGCCACGCACATCCCCCGGAACCCTGTTGCGGTGGCCCTTGGTGGTGCTCCTGGCCGGCTTCACCGTCACCGGTGGCGTCGCGTGGCTGGCGCAAACGAACAGCATCGCGCGCGATAGGGCGCGGTTCGAAAACGTGGTGCTGGAAACTGGGGGCGCCATCTCGGCCCGGATGGAAATCTACATCGGTTTGCTGCGCGCCACGGCCGGGTTGATGAACTCCGGCCGCGATGTTTCGCGTGAAGTTTTCCTTAAGTTCGTGCAGCGCATTGACCCGGAGAATCGTTATCCTGGCGTGCAAGGCATCGGGTTTGCGCAGCAGGTCCGTCCCGAGGGAAGGGAATCGACGCTCACCCGGATGAAGGCCGAGGGGTATTCCCAGTTCGCGATCTCACCGCCCGGGGAACGCGAAGAGTACTTTCCCATCGCGTACCTGGAGCCGGAAGACCGCCGGAACCTGCAGGCGATTGGTTATGATATGTTCAGCGAGCCGACCCGCCGCGCAGCGATGATCCGGGCGCGTGACCAAGGGGAACCGGCGCTTTCCGGGCGCGTAACCCTCGTGCAGGAGATCGATGCGGAGAAACAGGCGGGTTTTTTAATCTACGTTCCCGTCTATCGCAGCAGCGACATTCCAGCGACGATCGAAGCCCGCCGCCGCGAAATCACTGGTTTCGCCTACAGCCCGTTTCGGGCCGGCGACTTATTTCACGGCATCCTCGGACTCGAAGCAAACCTCCGTGCTCATTTCGAAATCTACGACGGGGAAACCGTTGATCCCAAGTCACGGTTGTTCCGGTCATCGCCCGACAGCCGGCCCGCATCCCAGTTCGTGGACACGCGCCGGCTGCGCATCGCCGACCGCGAGTGGACGGTGCGCTATTTCTCGACGCCGGTATTCGAGGCGGCGTCGACGATCCGCTGGACGCCCTTGCTGGCGGCTGCCGGCATCAGTATGAGTTTTCTTTTCGCCGGGATAACCTTGGCGCTCGCCCGGGCGGAAACGGAAGCCCGCCGCCGCGGCCAGATCGTGCAGGCCCAGCGCGAGGAACTGCAGGTCACGCTCGAAAGCATCGGTGATGCCGTGGTATCCACCGATGCCCAAGGCTGCGTGGTCTTCATGAACAACGTCGCCGAACGGCTCTTGGGCTGTCGGCTGTCGGACGTGCGGCAGCGGCGCCTCAGCGAGATATTTTCCCTCGTCAACGAGGACTCCGGCAGCCCGATCCCGGATCCTGTATCCAAAGTTTTGAATACGGGTGAGGTGTCCAGCATGGCGAACCACACGACGCTCGTGGCGCGTGACGGCCGGCGCATCGCGATTGAGGACTGCGCCGCGCCCATCAAGGACGAGAATGGAAAATTGCGTGGCGCCGTCCTGGTTTTTCAGGATGTCACCGCCCGAAGACGCGCCGAACGCGAGTTGCAGGATCGCGAGCAGCAGTTGAGGGCTGCCGTGGAACGCCTCCGTTTCATGGCGGAATCGATGCCGCAGAAGATTTTCGCCGCGGGTCCCGGCGGCGAGACGGATTATTTCAACCGCCAGTGGATGGATTTCAGCGGGCTGGCCCTCGACCAGCTGCGGGGCTGGGGTTGGGTGCAGTTCGTGCATCCGTCCGACGTGGAGGAATACCTGCGCCAGTGGCGCCACTCCCTGAAAACCGGCGAGCATTTTCAAATGGAACACCGTGTGCGGCGGCACGATCGCGTGTATCGCTGGCACCTCTCGCGCGCGCACGCCCTCCGGGAGGCCAGCGGCGCGATCGTGATGTGGATTGGCTCCACCACGGACATCGAGGACCAAAAACGCGCCGAGGAACGGCTGGAGCTGACGGTGGCGGAGCGCACGGCCGCGCTGCGGGAGAGCAACGAGCAACTGGAGGCGCTCGTCTACAGCATCGCGCACGACCTCCGTAGTCCGCTGCGTGCCATCACGGGCTACGCCCAACTGCTCGCCGAGGACCACAGCGCCGGACTCAACAAGGAGGCGCAGCACCTGCTGGACCGGGTGCGCGCTTCCGCCGAGTCGATGGACCGCCTCATCCTGGATCTCCTGGCCTTCGGCCGCACCGCGCGAGCGGCGCTCGAATTCAGCCGGGTCGAGGTCAGCTCGGCGTGGACGCAGGCTCTGGAGCAAAACTCCCGCGCGATTGAAAGTAGCGGCGCGCGCGTCGAGACGACTGGATCACTACCGGCGGTGCGCGCGCATGAGCAAACACTGGTGCAGGCGCTCGCGAACCTCCTGAGCAATGCCCTAAAATTTGTGGACTCCGCCGTGAAACCGCACGTGCGATTTTGGGCCGAGGAGCGCGGCGAAAAAGTGCGGCTATGGGTGGGGGACAATGGCATCGGCATCCGCCCCGAGTTGCACGCCCGCGCTTTCCGGGTGTTTGAGCGCTTTCATGGCCACCGCTATGAAGGCACTGGCATCGGACTGGCGATCGTGCGAAAAGGCGTGGAACGCATGGGCGGTTCGGTGGGGCTCGAGTCGGGATCGGAAAAAGGCACCCGTTTCTGGATCGAGTTGCCGCGGGCCGACCCGCAGGACTCCGCCTGAAACGAGTTGCCCGGGCGTTTGAATACCGGGCGCGGCGAATGCCGCAAGACTGTCACGGACAGCCAGACCTGCCGCTCCCCATCAGAGCTTCGTCCGGTAAATGGGCACCGGCCGCGGCGAAAGGGGCTCGCCGGCGCCAAATCGTCCTGCGCCCGAGTTGGCGATGAAGAAATATTCGCCCCCCGTGGCAACGCAGCCGTGTGATGCAGCCGCCATCGTGAGGTGGCCGGATTCCAGCACGCTCACCGCCGTCACGGACTCGCCCCCCGCACCCAGCGTCAGGCGTAACACGCGTTTCGGCGTCACGCCATTTTGAATCGCGATCACGTCGCCATTGGGCGCCACGGAAAGCCCGTGCAGACCGACGAGCGTCGTGTCGGGCGGAGATTCCACCCGATGCACTGCGCGTCCCGCGAGATCGACGCGCAGCAAACCGTTAATGCGGTCCGCGACCAGCAGCGCGCGGCCGTCCTCCACCACAACCAGCCCTTGCAGCGCGACAAACTCGGTGCTTTCGACCGCGACCGCGAGCGCCTTCCCGCCGGGGACCAGCTGCCAGATGGTGGAGGCGCCGGCATCCGTGGTGAACACCGTTCCGTCGGAACCCAAGGCGATATCATCCAAGGCGTGCGGGGTTGTTCCCTGCGGTAGCAGCACCGCGCGCCGCAGAGCACCGGTTTCGAGGTCGAATTCGGCGACCCCGGCCAAACCTTCCGTCTCACGGGAATTTCCCCGCATGGCGGGAGTGGCGGACATCGCGGCCCACAACGCGGTGTTCGCCTCGTCCACCACCAGACCGGCGATGCCCAGAATGTCGTCGGATTCGACGGTGAACCGTCGCGGCTTGCCGTCCCTGGCCTCCTTGGCGCCGTGGGCCCAAATCGCGCGGCCATGGAGATCACCGAAGAGGAAGTCGCCGGTTTTTTCCCGCCACGCCATCCCCTCGACCAATCCGGTCATGTCGCGTAACGTGAATCCGGTTTCGCCCGTGCCCTGACGTTGCGCGTTGGCGGCGAGCTTTTTGGCCACGGCTTTAAACTCCTTGTGCTCACGCAGCGGCGCGAATTCGTCGGCCTTCTCGACGGCGGCCGACACACCGAGCGCCGCCAGGCGGCCCAGCGTGGCGACGGCATCATCCAGGTGTTCCGTCGCCACCTGCGCGGCAGCGAGATCCTGCAGCAGTTGGGGCACATCGGGCCGCAGCGCCACCGCCGCCTCGAGTTTCGCGAGGGTTGCCGCGTGGTCCCCGGCCTGTGCCGCTTGACGCGCTTCGCTGCCGAGGGTCAGTGCCTGCACCATGGCGGGCGGCTCCGCCACGACGGGAGCCGCGGAGACCAGCAAGGCAATCAACAGGCGCGCGACAGTCATCGTCGGAAAAACGTGAAGCTGCGACAATCAGGGCGGTTCGCAAGCGGGGCGCCGCAATCGACCCGGCGAGCCGTTCACAGCCGGCAAAAAAAAACCGCGCCGTGAATCGCGCGGGTTGCGCCGGGTCAAACCATGCCGCTCTCGCTTAGGGCAGATCCGTGTAGCCCATGAGATAGCGATCGCATTCGCGCGCGGCCCCACGGCCTTCATTGATGGCCCACACCACGAGGCTTTGCCCGCGCCGGCAGTCGCCGGCGGCAAAAACCCCCTTGATGCTGGTCGTGTACTTTTCGTGCTCCGCCTTGATGTTCGAGCGCGCGTCCGTCTCCAGCTTGATGTCCTTCAACAAAGCCTGTTCGGGTCCGAGAAAGCCCATGGCCAGCAGCACGAGTTGTGCGGGCCGGGTTTTCTCCGTGCCCGGGATTTCCTTGGGCACGAACTGCCCTTTCTCGTTTTTCTCCCACTTGATCTCGACCGTCACGAGTTCCTTCACGCCACCGCGGTCATCGGCGGTGAACTTTTTTACGGTCGTGACGTAAACGCGGGGATCGGCGCCGAATTTGGCGGCGGCCTCTTCCTGGCCGTAATCCATTTTGTAGGTTTTTGGCCACTCGGGCCAGGGATTGTCCGCCGCGCGCTCCAGCGGCGGCTTCGGCAGAATTTCAATCTGCACGAGGCTTTTGCAGCCGTGGCGCATTGCGGTGCCCACGCAATCGGTGCCCGTGTCGCCGCCGCCGATCACCACCACATCCTTGCCCTTCGCGCTGATCAACGCGTGGTCCGCGCCGCCGTTCAGCACGGCTTTTGTGTTCTCGGTGAGAAACTCCATCGCGAAGTGTACGCCCTTCAGATTACGGCCTTCGATCGGCAGGTCGCGTGGCTGCGTGGCGCCGGTGCAAATCACCGTGGCGTCGTATTCCTTCAGAAAGATCTGCGGCTCGACGTTCTCACCGACGTTCGCGTTGCAGATAAACTTGATGCCTTCCTGCTCGAGCAGCGCGATGCGGCGCAGCACGACGGCCTTCTTGTCGAGCTTCATGTTCGGGATGCCGTACATCAGCAGTCCACCCGGCCGGTCGGCGCGCTCGAAGACCGTGACGGTGTGACCCACGCAATTGAGCTGGGCGGCAGCCGAAAGGCCGGCGGGGCCGGAACCAATCACGGCGACTTTTTTGCCGGTGCGCACCCGCGGCGCCGCGGGCACCACCCAGCCTTCTTCCCACCCCTTGTCGATAATGGTGGCCTCAATATTCTTGATGGTCACCGGCGGCGCATTGATCCCAAGCACGCACGAACCCTCGCACGGCGCCGGGCATACGCGTCCGGTGAACTCCGGAAAATTATTTGTCTTGTGCAGGCGATCGAGCGCTTCCTTCCACAGGCCGCGGTAGACGAGATCGTTCCACTCGGGAATCAGGTTGTTGATGGGACAACCACTCGCCATGCCACCGATTAATTTGCCGGTGTGGCAAAAAGGAACGCCGCAATCCATGCAGCGCGCGCCCTGCTGGCGGAGCTTCTTCTCCTCCATGTGGTGGTGAAACTCCTTCCAATCGCGCACGCGTGCGGCGGGCGTGCGATCGACGGGCAGTTCGCGCAGATACTCGATGAAGCCGGTGGGTTTACCCATGGAAGGAGGGGTGAATTGAAAGCTGGAAGTTGAAGGGCGGAAATCGCGGTCGGTGCGCCGCTTAGTTGCCGCCCACGCGGGACAAATCGCGGGCGTTTTCCTCGAAGGCGGCCATGATGGCTTCGTCGCCGGTGAGACCCTGCGCTTGGGCGCGGTCAATGCAGGCCAGCATGCGTTTGTAGTCCTTCGGCATGACTTTGACGAACTTCGGCACGTGCGCGTCCCACGCGTCCAGGACGGCGCGAGCGCGAGCGCTCTTGGTGTAAGTGAAGTGTTTTTCGATCATCCCGCGGAGCTCGGCGATTTCCTTCGCGTCCTCCAGTTTTTCGACCGCGACCATCTGCGCATTAACGCGGCCGGCGAATTTGCCCTCCTGATCGAGCACGTACGCCACGCCGCCGGACATGCCGGCGCCGAAGTTGCGTCCGGCGCGGCCGAGGACCACCACGCGGCCCCCGGTCATGTATTCGCAGCCATTGTCGCCAATGGCTTCGACCACGGCACTGACGCCCGAGTTGCGCACGCCGAATCGTTCGCCGGCCATGCCGCAAATGTAGATTTCGCCGGCGGTGGCCCCGTAAAGCGCCACGTTGCCCACGATCATGTTGTCACCCGGCACGAAGGTCGAAGCGGCGGGCGGGTAGACGATGATTTTTCCGCCGGAGAGACCCTTGCCGATGTAATCGTTGGCGTCGCCCTCGAGGGAGAAGGTCATGCCGCGCGTCATGAAAGCGCCGAAGCTCTGGCCGGCCGACCCCTTGAAGCCGAGGCGAATCGTGTCTTCCGGCAGTCCCTTCGCGCCGTGTCGGCGCGTGATTTCGCCGCTGGTGATGGTGCCCACGACGCGGTGCACGTTGCGAATCGGCAGCTCGGCAATCACTTTTTCGCCCCGCTCAATCGCGGGCCGGCACAGGTCGAGGAGCGTGGTCACATCGAGCGAGCGCTCGAGACCGTGGTCCTGCTTGGTCTGGCAGAAGCGTCCCACTTCGGGCCCGACTTCGGGCGCGTAAAGGATCTGGGAAAAATCCAAGCCTTTGGCTTTCCAATGGTCGACGGCCTGGCGCGCTTCGAGGCAATCCACGCGGCCCACCATTTCCTCGATCGTGCGGAAACCCAGCTGGGCCATGATCTCGCGCAGGTCATCGGCGATGAACCGCATGAAGTTTACGACGTGCTCGGGCTTGCCCGCAAAGCGGGCGCGCAGTTGCGGATCCTGCGTGGCGACGCCGGCGGGACAGGTGTTCAGATGGCAGACGCGCATCATGATGCAGCCCGTGGCCACCAGGGGCGCCGTCGCGAACCCAAATTCCTCCGCGCCGAGCAGCGCGGCAATGGCCACGTCGCGACCCGTTTTCAGCTGGCCATCAGTTTCAACGACGATGCGGGACCGCAGATTGTTGAGCACAAGCGTCTGATGCGTCTCAGCCAGCCCGAGCTCCCAGGGCAACCCGGCATGCTGCAGCGACGTTTGCGGCGAAGCGCCGGTGCCGCCGTCGTAACCGGAAATCAACACCACATCCGCGTGCGCCTTGGCGACGCCGGCGGCAACCGTGCCAACGCCGACTTCGGCCACGAGCTTGACGCTGATGCGCGCCTCGCGATTGCCGTTTTTCAAGTCGTGGATCAATTCCGCGAGATCCTCGATGGAGTAAATGTCGTGGTGCGGCGGCGGGGAAATGAGGCCGACGCCGGCGGTGGTGTGCCGCGTTTTTGCGACCCAGGGATAAACCTTGCTGCCGGGCAATTGCCCGCCCTCGCCCGGCTTGGCGCCTTGGGCCATCTTGATCTGGAGTTCCTTGGCGCTGACGAGGTATTCGCTGGTGACGCCGAAGCGCCCGGATGCGACCTGTTTGATGGCGGAATTTTTGGAGTCGCCATTGGCCATCGGCTTGAACCGCTCGGGATCTTCGCCGCCCTCGCCGGTGTTCGATTTGCCGCCGATGCGGTTCATCGCGATCGCGAGGGTTTCATGCGCTTCTTGCGAGATGGAGCCGTAGGACATCGCCCCGGTCTTGAACCGTTTCATGATGGACTCCGCCGACTCGACTTCCGCGAGGGGAATTGCGCCGTTCGCCTTGAAGTCGAGCAGCGAGCGCAACGTGCAGAGATTCCTGCCCTGCTCGTTGATCAGTTTCGCGTAGGCTTGGTAAGAGGGCTTGCTGTTCTGGCGAACCGCCTTTTGCAGCGCATGGATCGCCTCGGGGGAGAAGAGGTGCGTCTCCCCGGAGGCGCGCCACTGATAAAGGCCTCCGACGGGCAGCGCGTGACCGTTGACCGGTCTTTCCGGATACGCCGCGTGGTGGCGCAGCAGGACTTCCTGCGCGATCACATCCAGGCCGATGCCGCCCACGCGGGACGGGGTCCAGGTGAAGTAGTGATCGACGACATCCTGACGGAGGCCGAGCGCTTCAAACACCTGCGCGCCGCGGTAGCTCTGGATGGCGGAGATGCCCATCTTCGACATCACCTTGATGACGCCCTTCGATCCCGCCTTCACGAAATTCTGGCAGGCCTTCTTGTGGTCGATGCCGGTCAGCAGTCCTTCACGGATCATGTCGTCGATCGTCTCGAACGCGACGTACGGATTGATGGCGCTCGCGCCGTAACCGATGAGCAGCGCAAAATGATGCACTTCGCGCGCTTCGCCCGTTTCGAGCACGATGGACACGCGCGTGCGCAGCCCTTCGCGGATGAGATAATGGTGCAGGCCACCGATCGCGAGCAGCGCGGGGATTGGCGCGAAATCGCGGGTGACGCCGCGATCGCTGAGGATGATCACGTTGACCTCGTCTTCCTCGATCATGCGGCGGGCCATGATCGAGAGCTCCTCCATGGACTTCGCCAGGCCTTTTTCGCCGCGGGATACGCGGAAGAGAACCGGCAGCACGCCAACCTTCAGGCCGGGCAGATTCGTGCGCCGAATTTTCGCGAACTCCTCGTTCGTGAGCACGGGCCATTTCAGCTCCACGCGGCGACACGCGGTCGGCTGGGGGTTGAGCAGGTTGCCCTCGGAACCGAGGCGGGTCTCGGCGGAGGTGACGATTTCCTCGCGGATCGAATCGATCGGCGGATTGGTGACCTGGGCGAACAGCTGCTTGAAATAATCGTACAGCAGGCGGGGCTTGTTTGAGAGTACGGCGAGCGCGGCGTCGTTGCCCATCGAGCCAATGGCTTCCACGCCATCCTTGGCCATGGGCGTGATAATAATGCGCTCGTCCTCAAAGGTGTAACCGAAAGCGATCTGCCGCTGGAGCAGCGTGGCATGATCGGGCGGCTCCACCGCGGGCGCCTCCGGCAGGTCGCTCAAATGCACGAGGTGCTGGTTCAGCCATTCCCGATATGGCTGCGCCTTGGAAATTTCGCGCTTAATCTCCTCGTCCTCGATGATCCGGCCCTGCTCGGTGTCGACGAGGAACATGCGGCCGGGTTGCAGCCGGCCCTTCTGCACAATCTGGTCCGCCGGAATGTCGAGCACGCCCGCCTCAGACGCCATGATCACGAGCCCGTCTTTCGTCACATAGAAACGCGAGGGTCGGAGGCCGTTGCGATCGAGGATCGCGCCCATTTGTTTGCCGTCGGTGAACGCGATCGATGCCGGACCGTCCCACGGCTCCATGAGGCAGGAGTGATATTGATAAAACGCGCGACGATCGTCGTCCATCGACTCGTGGTTGGACCACGGTTCGGGGATCATCATCATCATCGCATGCGCGAGCGGCCGGCCCGCCAGCACCAGCAGCTCCAGCGTGTTGTCGAACATCGACGAGTCGGAGCCGTTCGGGTTGATGATCGGCAGGATCTTCTTCACATCCTCGCCGAAAAGCTCGCTTTCGAAGAGGGCCTGGCGGGCATGCATCCAGTTGATGTTGCCGCGCAGCGTGTTGATTTCGCCGTTGTGCGCGAGATAGCGATAGGGATGCGCGCGTTCCCAGCTCGGGAAAGTGTTGGTGGAAAAGCGCGAGTGCACCAGCGCGAGCGCGGTTTCCATCGCCGGATGCTTTAAATCCGGGAAATACTGATCCACCTGTTCGGTGGTGAGCATCCCCTTGTAGACGAGGGTCCGCATCGAGAGGCTGGCGACATACCAGTACTCCGCGCCGGAAAGCGTGGAGGTGCGAATGTCGGTGTAGGCCCGCTTGCGGATGACGTAGAGTTTTCGTTCGAACGCGAGGTCGTCCGTCACGCCGCTGCCGCGCCCGATGAAGGCCTGGCGCATGAAGGGCTCGCAGGAGCGGGCGGTGTCGCCCAGCGGGGCGCTGTTGGTCGGGACGGTGCGCCAGCCGAGAAACGTCTGGCCTTCGGATTGCACGAGCTGCTCAAACTTCTCCTCGATTTTCCGCCGGACCGTCGGATTGCGGGGCAGGAAGAACAAACCGCAGCCATAGTGTCCGGCCTCGGGCAGGCTGATGCGGGACAATTTGCAGACCTCGAGAAAGAACTTGTGGGGCATCTGCAACAACACGCCGGCGCCGTCGCCGGTGTTGGTCTCGGCGCCGCTCGCGCCGCGGTGATCCAGGTTCCGCAGCACCTGCAGGGCGTCGGCCAGGATCTTGTGTGATTTGCGGCCGTGCATATCCACGACAAAGCCCACGCCGCAGGCGTCGTGCTCGAACCACGGATCATACAAGCCCTGCTTCGGCGGGAGGCCGGGCGAACGAGGGGGAAGAACGCCCGGCTGGGCGCGATCGCTGCTGCTATTCATGTCGAAGCGCGGGGTTGTTCACGGTGAAAAGTTTGAGAAGAGGGAGCGGATTCCGGGCCAAAGGGCTTCGAGGAAGGATAAAGGGCGAAAAAAAAGGCCGGTCTCGTCGTGTGCGAGAGCGGCCCGGGAGTTATTGGCGGTGAGCTCTCAGCGTGATTAGAAGAAGCGGACGGTTTTGGTGGCCATCCGGGCGTGTTCTTCGTCCGAGCAACCCGCGTTGGTC
>JBEENF010000016.1:0-19870 GCA_041192325.1 Verrucomicrobiota bacterium | reverse complement strand
AAGATGCGAGCCGGCGGAAAAATGATGAGTATTCCGCCCATGCCGGCAGCATGTCCGCCTGGTTGTTGGGCCTGGCCGGGTGGCCGGTGCTGCTAGTTGTCGTGCTTTGCATCGTGATTGCTTCGTCCGTCATCACCTTGATGGTGCTGTTTCGTCGTAGCGAAATGGGCGATACGCCGTAGTGCCGGCCACCGAGGCGACAAGGTTTAGTTAGCGCGCGGCGGCGGCAGCTCCGATCTCCAGCCGGCGCAGCGACGGACCGCTGAATTCCGCGAAATCGTCGTTCACTTGGTGAACCACGCGCAGCCCGAATCCGACATAACGCGCGTTGGCCGGCGCGCGGGCGACTACACACAAATCGACTTCCTGCCGGTTCTCCCCCGCCGGCAGCCGGTCAATGGTGCCGTGACCCAGGCGCTGTTGCTTTTCATCTAAAAAATTCACGATGAGAAAAGTCTGATTACCGGGGCTCACCTTGGCGCGCACCTTGACTTCGGCCACGTAAAGCGTCCCGGGGCGCGACGGCAGCCATTGCGCGATAAACTCCTGCCGGCAACCGCTCAACCGCAGCAGGTAGCCCGATGGAGCAGAGGTGGAGATTAGAGAGGGCGACCCGGAACCTTGTTCGCCCGCGACCTGTTTAGTCTCGGCCGAGATCCACTGAATCTGGCGGTGCTCGGCCGGCTCGCCGCTCGCCTGCCATGCCTGACCCCGCTCCAGCCACTCGAAGTCGGAGGCCCCGCCGATCTTGCGCCGCTTCACACCGATCCAGGCGCTATCCGCCAATACCTCGCCCACTTGGGCAAATAGCGCCTTCAACTCATCCGGAGAAGCAGCGCCGGGAAGAAAACTTTCCTCGGGCGACAGCTTTGCGCCCGTGCGCGCCAATGCGCGCACCGCCCGCGCCGCGGGATTGTTCCGCAGATAAACCTCGAGGTTTTGGGCGGCGAGCGCGAGCGGGTGGTTCGCTCGCACCGCCGTATAGCGGGCGACAAATTCCTCCCGGGCACTGGCTAAGTCGCGCGCCGACCGGATAAGCTCGTCCGCGGCCGTTCCGGGCGCCGTCGCCAGCAAGCTGAGCCGGTTCCTCGCGTCCTCCCACGCGGCAAATGCCTCCGATACGGCGAAACCTGCGCTGACAAATTCGATGCGGTCCTTCACGTCCCGGGAACTCGCCACGCGGCGCGCCTCCTCAATCGCAGCGCGCAACCGCGTCCGCAACGAACTGGGGAAGAGGATCAACTGATGATCGTCCTGGTAATACTTTATCCAATACCCTGGCTTCGGCTGATTCAACCAAGCGCCCTCGCCGAGCGAAAAGAAATTGCGCATCGCCGGACCGGCCTCCGCCCAAAACTCACGATAATAGTTGTCCAGCAATTCGTCGGCGCTCGCCTCGGGCGACCACAGCAACTGCGCCGTAATCCACGGCTTGGGACCGTCCAACGCCCAATTGGGATACGTCTCCGCAAAGAAGGCGCGCACGCCCGCCTCATAGAGAAAGGGTATGCTGCGGGTCGCCGCATAAAGCGTCGGCCGCGGAACCAGATAAGGCACGCCATAAACGTAGTCATAGGCGCCGACGATGCGCGCACCGGATTTCGTCCAGCGTCGGATCAGGGCCTGGTCCTCCGATGCGAAGGCGGGGTCAAACCATTGCGCTCGATCAGCCGTCAGCCAGGGAATCACGTTGGGCGCGATGCTGAACCGCGGCGCGTTTTCCGCCCAGTAATAGGCATAAGCCGGCAGATAACGATCGGGATGAACGCGGGCGACGCGTTCTGCCACGGCATTGGTGAAACCGAAGATTAAGTCCGAATAATCCGGACGCTGGCGGAAAAACCGGGGCGGACTCACGACCGCGTCGGTCGCCGCTGAATCGTCGAACCGCGCCGAATCGTTTTCGCTTAACGAGAAAGACAGACGGTCGGGATCCGCCGCAAAAGCGCGGTTGGCTGCGGTTGCCGCGTGCTCAATCGCCGCCGCGCTGGTCAAATCCGGCTGCCAGTTTCCGTCTCCGCGGGCGGGAATAAATCGCTGCCCATTACGCATCGGTGCCATGGTTGGGTTTCGGCGCAGATCTTCAGGACTGAATATCTCGTTCAGTGCGTGGCTATGGTCGAATCGTGCCTGGAGCCGGTTGTTCGACGACCAGGTAGCGCCGTCGCTTCCACCAATTCCCCCGAGATCCCGTGACAAGAAGCCCGGACGCACCGTCGCGTGACCGAGCGGCAGGACAAATGTGTGCCGGCGGGGAACAACTTCGCCCAGCGGTCCGGGCATGAACCAACGCGCGCCAAGATGTTTTTCCAGAAACCACGCGGCGGCAGTTTCGATCGCATCCCGCCGCTCGCTATGCAGGACGACATTTCGCGCGGTGACGGAGCAGCTCACTGCCGTATCGAACGGAGGAGGGAATTCCGGGGAAGGATTACGGCGGTGCGCAAATCCGCCGACAAAAATTGCGCGGCCGGACCTCGCCGCACTCTCAGGCACGATTGGAAAGCGATCTTCGGCCAGGCCCGAGGCGCGGGCCAGAGTCGCACGCACGAGCGCAGCGGCCCGTTGCTCCGGCGCACTTGGATTGCGTGGAAGCACCACCGCAATCCCCTGCTCCGCGGAAAAAACCATCAATCCCAACGCTCGCTGTTCCCGCTCAAGTCGGGTCCAAAGGGCCAGAATGCCCCCCAGCGCGAAAAGGGCACCTACTGGAGCGACAAGACCTCGAATCATCCAGCCCTTCCAAACCGTTCGACGGACGCAGAGCGATTCCAAATCGAGAACCCGATCCGAACGCCCATGCTCCGACGTGAGGCTGACCTCGCCATCAATTGAGCACCACGATGGCCGCGTTCAATCCCGCAGCGAATGTGACCCAGGCGAGGTAGGGCGTCCACAGCCAGCCCGCGACCCGGTCAATTTGCCAAAACGCCCGCTGCGCAACCGCCAGACAGATCCACAGGAACACAATCTCTGCCAACGCCAAATCCGGCCGGCGCAAACCGAAGAAGAGCACCGACCAAAGCGCATTCAGCGCCAGCTGAACGAAAAATAGCGTCAAAGCCTTGCGGACAGCGGGCCGTGAACCGCGGCGCCAGACGCGCCACGCCGCCAGACTCATCATAAAATACAAACACGTCCAAACCGGCCCAAAAATCCACGCCGGCGGATTCCGCGCCGGCTTTGTCAGGACAGGATACCACTCTCTGACGCTCGTTGCCGTGGCCGCGCCGCCAATGGCCGCCGCGGTGAATGAAGCCGCCAAAAAGCCGACCAGCATTATCCAAGCACGCGATCCTGAAGACTGGGAGGGGGCGGAACTCGACGGCATCATGGGACTCGAATACAAAAGAAAGGACTTTGAAAGCCGAGCGCGCGAAGTAAATGAACGAACAGCTCCATTATTCCAACTGCCCAGGAACGAGCCCTGCCCATCGTCGACGGGAGACGCGTTGGTGGCGGTGAAGGCGTGGCTCGAAACCCTCGGCAGCCATCACCGAGCGGTGTTGCCCTACCCGGCCGCCGAGACTTGGGCGCAGTCGGCTGCGACCATGAGTTTCGCGAGGGCGGGCATCAGCGTTTGCGGCGCCCAGCCCAGCCGTTCGCGGGCTTTCGTGTTGTCACCGACGAGCAATCCGGCCTCTGCGGGCCGCATCAAGCGGGCATCGAATTTCACGTAAGCCTGCCATTCCAGTCCGACTTCGTGGAATGCTGCAGCCAGAAAATCCCGGATGGAATGGGTTTGGTTCGTCGCGAGCACGTAGTCGTCGGGGCGCTCTTGCTGCAGCATCGCCGGCATCGCCTCCACGTATTCCTTCGCGTAACCCCAGTCGCGCCGCGCTTCGAGATTACCGAGCGCGAGCTCTTTCTGCCTCCCGGCCTTGATCCGGGCGGCGGCCATTGTGATTTTTTTCGTCACAAAATTTTCCCCGCGGCGGGGCGACTCATGGTTGTAAGCGATACCGCTGCACACGAAAACACCGTGCGCCTCCCGGTAAACCCGGCACATGTGCGTGGCGAAAGCCTTGGCGCAGCCGTAAGGATTAACCGGATTGAAGGGCGTATCCTCGTTTTGGGGCGAAGTCTTGGGGGCGCCGAAGACCTCGGAGCTGGCCGCGTGGTACAGGCGCGCCGGATACTCCAGGTCGCGCACGCTTTCCAAAAGGCTGAGCGTGGCCATGGCGTTTTCGTGACAGGTCACCTCGGGAATCTCGAAGCTCAAGCCAACGTGACTCTGGCCGGCGAGATGGTAAATCTCTTGCGGAACGATCTTCCGCAGTAATCGACGCAAGGACGTGGGGTCATTGAGCTCACCGTAATGCAGCTGCAGTCGCCCCTGCCGGCCCGCCGGACCCGCGCGTAGATGATCGATGCGCGAGCGATTGAACATACTCGCCCGCCGCACCAGCCCATGAACCGTATAGCCACGCTCCAAAAGCAATTCCGCCAGATACGATCCATCCTGCCCCGTGATTCCGGTGATCAACGCGCTACGCATGAGTGATGATTCGAAGGCAGACAAAGGGTATGACGTCAGCAGTGGAATAAGCCCGCCGCGCGGCGAAGATGGTCACCAGCTTCAAAGGGGCGCGGGCACTCGTCGCACCGTTCAACTCAGCTCTTGGGATTCGACCCGTGCAGCTGGCCGAACAACTCCAGCAGCTTTTTCACAATCTTGCGCGACGCCTCGGTTTCAACGCGGTTTGTTCCCAGCCACGTTTCGTAGCCGCCCAACGCGTGCTGCTCGGGTGTGGGAAGGTAGCCGTAACTGCCGTTCGCGAGTTCAATGGTGAAGGTGTCCTTGAACGGGCTCTTCGCTTTGATCTCCAACCCGGTTTCAGTGAAGGTCTCGAATGGAATCGCCGCGATCGCGAGATCGTCGAGGCGAAATGCCTGCATCACGATGTTCACCTTCTCGGGCCAGTTCTTCGCGGCTATTGTCCGGCGGGCATAGTCCACTTCGCGTTTATGGATCGGCGAAACGGTTTCGGGCCGGGCGAGAATTTCCTGGGCGCGCGTCACCATCTCGGGGGTTGGTTGCCGCATCTGCAACTCCAGCTCCGCCTGCGCCGATTTCAGCTCCACCCAATCGCGATGCTGCAGCGTGCGGTGAACGCGCATGACCTCCTGCGCCACGTCATTGGCGACGACGCGCATCTTCTCGTAGCGGGCATATTTCGGCCCAGGGGGCGCGCCGGGCGTATAGTTGTTGTTGTTCACGTCGCCGCAGGGGCCGTTGGCCAGCACGCCCACAAACGGCGGATCCTGCCGGTCCGCACCGAGCAGCTCCTGTATCCGGTCGCAAAACACGGCGAAATAATCCGCCGAGATGTCATTCGGCCCGACACCTCCGACATAGTGCAACCAGTAGTTGGCCAGCAGGGCGATGGGGCGGCCGCTCGTGGATTGAACCGAGAGGAAGTAGACTTCCGGATTGGTCGGACCCGCCGGTTTCTGGAGGTCGGTCCTCCCCCCGGGATTCATAACGGCGAAGTCCTGGCCGCCGAAAGGATTGATGGTGGATTTGCCATCCTTGAGCAGCCAGCGTCGATTGAACTGATGCTGTTGGGGCACATTCCCGGAACCCCACGCGATGCGCGCCGGCTCGAGATTATTCAGGGCGCGTCGCACTCCGTCGGCGATCCGCTTCGTCAAAAACTTGCGATAGTCCGCCAAAGGATCAACGGAGCCGCCACCACTCGGGCCGCCGGAACCAACCGCGGAATGCGTGTGCGTCGCCGACATCATCATATTCTCGACCGGCACCCCCGTCGTTTCGCTCACCATTTTTTTGGCGTCGTCGAAGATCTCGCGCGATACGCCAACGCTATCCACCACCGCGAACACCAGCTTCGTGGTTCCATCGTCGAGCGCGAGGCAACGGACGTGCAATTCGTCGTGAATGTTTTCCGCCGGCGGCGCGCTCCAGCCACCGACAATGCCTGCGCCTAAACGGGGCGATATATTACTGGTGGCCGCGCCCGCCTTGAAAACCTTGCCACCCGGAGCTGCGGGGGCCGCTTTCGAAGGGGCGGACTGCGCCGCATCGGCGGTGAGGGCGAAGAACGTGACGGCACAAATAACCAACGACAGGGAAAATTTCATGGAGTCTGGGGGAGTAGCTGAGCAGAGAAAACAGGATCGGGACGGCAATCCAACACTAAGTTCGGCGCCACCGAAGGCACCCCCTCACCGCCAACGCGCGCGCCCTACATCGCTGGTCGAGCAACTCAGTGGCCACCTGTCGCGTCGCTCGCCCGCCCCCGGTAAAATGCCTGGCTTTGGTGGCGGGGCTGATTTCAACCGAAGTCTTCCCCCAAATATTCGGTCTCCAGCTTTGCGGTTGCCACGACTTTTTCTCCTTCGCAGGTTGAAGCTTGGCCGGGCAGATGAGCGCAACTTTGGCCCTGTGCTTACTGCCCGCGCCGGCGCGTTCCGCTTTCTCCCCATGCCCTCACTCCCTGTAAATCGTCGCCAGTTCCTTAAGACCGCCACCGCCGGCATGCTGATCCTGCCGAGCGGCACGCTGTTCGGACGCAATAGTCCCGGTAACAAGCTCAACATCGCCCTCATTGGCGTCTGGGGTCGCGGTTTCTACCACCTCCCGGGGCTTGCGAACGAAAACGTCGTGGCCCTTTGCGACATCGATGAACTGCACCTGGCGGAAGCGTCCCAGAAGTTTCCAGGCGCAAAAACGTATGTCGACTGGCGAAAATGTCTGGAGCAAAAGGATCTGGATGCCGTGGTCTGTTGCACCGCGGACCACACGCACGCCCTCGTCGCGATGTGGGCGATGAACCGGGGCTTGCACGTATATTGCGAAAAACCCATCGGCATCACCGTCGAGGAATCACGTCTCCTCCGCGCGACCTATCTCCAGAACAGGCACAAGCTCGCCACGCAGGCCGGCACCCAGCGCCACGCGCTGCCAAATTTTGCCCGCGTCCGGGATTTGATCCGGAATGGCGCGGTCGGTGAACTCCGCGCGGTGTATGCGTGGGGCACGCGGCAACTTCGTCGCCCCGGTTACCTCCCGGCCGCGGGCAGTCCCCCGGCACACCTGCATTACGACCTGTGGCTCGGCCCATCCCGACCACATCCCTACAACCCCGGGTATTTTTCCGGCGGCCCGGGGGCAAATTGTCTGCAGTGGAATATGTATTGGGACTTTGGATCCGGGCAGGTGGGCGACATGGGAGCCCATACCATGGACCTCGCATGGAACGCGATCGACGCCGGTCACCCGACGAGCATCGAAGCGAACGGGGAGCCGTTTAACCCCGACGTCACACCCGTGGAACTCACCGCGCATTTCGATCATCCGGCCAACGACTGGCGCCCCGCGATCAGGGTGAGTTGGTATCAAGGCGGCGTGCTGCCGACGGCGCCGAAGCCGTACATCGATCTGCTAAAAATCGGACACGGCGTCATGTTCAAGGGCTCCAAGGGTCTGCTCGTCGCGGATTTTTCCACGCGCATGCTCATTCCGATCGGCGACACTGCCGATCTGAGTTATTTGCAGGCGCCGGCCAAATCTCCCAGCGCGGCCCCCATGACCAATTTCCAGGACGAATGGCTCACGGCCTGCAAAGGTAATCTGAAAACCTCCTGTAATTTCGACTACAACGGCCTGATGACGGAACAGATGGCGCTGGGCCTGGTGGCGTACCGCGCCGGAAAAAAGCTGAATTACGACGGCGCGTCCGGTCGCGTGACGAATTCCCCTGAAGCGGCCAATTTCCTCCGGCGCGAATACCGTCAGGGCTGGGTGCTGAACGGCTAAAGCGTGAACCGCCCCAGCCCCGCCTTCGCGGCGGCGCATCGCGTTCCCGATCGATTAACTTACTCCGCCACTTAACTCCATTCCCGTCGTGAAACGATTATCCCAATTCCTCCTGCTCGCGGCCTGCCTGCCGTTCCTGAATACAACGTCCGCCGCCCCGGCCGACCGCCCCCTGCGCGCCCTGCTGGTAATCGGCGGCTGCTGCCACGATTACGCCGCGCAGAAGGATATCCTGAAACAAGGTCTCGAAGCGCGCGTTAACTTGATTGTCGATATCGCCTACGCGAGTTCCACGACGGTCGAAACTCGCTTTCCGCTCTATGAGAAAAGCGGGTGGGCCACCGGCTACGACGTCGTCATTCACGATGAATGTTCGGCTGATGTGCGCGACCGCGCCTACATCGAAAACATCCTCGCCCCGCACCGCGCCGGATTGCCCGCCGTCAACCTGCATTGCGCGATGCACAGCTACCGACTCGGCGCGGATGACTGGTTTGAGTTTTGTGGCATTCAATCCTCCCGCCACGGCCCGAAGCTGCCGATCGCGGTGACGCTGGCCGCTGCGGGCCACCCAATTCTGCAGGGTATCCCGGGTTGGACCACGGGTAACGAGGAACTCTACAACAACGTGCGGCTCTTTCCCAACACCACTCCTTTGATGAGCGGTTTGCAAAAGACCCCGAAGGGCGACGATACCGCGGTCGTGACTTGGACCAATCTCTACCGCAATCAGACGCGCGTGTTCAGCACCACCCTCGGTCACATGAATGCCACCGTGGCCGATCCGAATTACCTCAATCTCGTCGCGCGTGGACTTTTGTGGGCGTGCGACAAATTAAACGCCGACTACCTGAAACAGCCGTTGACCGCGCGCCCCTGACTGCCAGCGGACTTTCTTTGCTCGTGCGCCCAACGCCGGGGAGCGCGCGCCAAGCGGTGTTCGCTCATCCCGTCCGCCGCCTTGGTCGGGAACGGCGAGATGACGCCAGGACGTCTGGCCTCAGCGAAAAAAGTCACCTCTCGTGGTGCTAAATTGCATCGCTCTGACCGAAATTCTTCGAATTTCACGAGCGGGGCCACCCACGCTCGTCAAAATGGTGCTCAGGAAGGGACTCGAACCCTTACGCCTTACGGCACACGCCCCTCAAACGTGTGTGTCTACCAATTCCACCACCTGAGCAGTTTCGAAAAGCGGAACGCGGACTAAGAGACATCGTTGGAAGCTTGTCCAGCCCCGAAATAAATTCAGCGCGGCGATCCGTTTCACCCCTGAGCATCCGCCCGTTTCAGTGGCCAAAAGCACGTTCAACCGCTCTGACGATGAGCCAGAGCGGCCGACAGTTCCGCGGCGAAAAAGGGTCCCCGATAGATCAAGCCGGTGTAGATTTGGACCAGTGTGGCGCCTGCATCGAGTTTCTCCGCCGCGCTCTGCGGATCCATGATGCCTCCAACCCCGATAATGGGTAGCCGGCCATGAGTGCAGCGCGAGATGAAGTTCACGATTTCGGTCGACCGCCGCCGCAACGGCGCGCCGCTCAATCCACCCGCTTCATTCACGGCGGCAAAGTATCCAGGGCGGCCGAGCGTTGTGTTCGTCGCAATCACCCCGTCGAGTGCATATTCCGCAATGACACCGAGCACCGCCTCGATCTGCGGCCACGTAAGATCCGGCGCGATTTTCAATAGAATTGGCAGACGTTTTTTGGCCGCATGTGAAGCCCGGTCGCGATTTGCGGCGGTCACTGCGGCCAGCAACTCGCGCAGGCGCGACTCGTCCTGCAACTGGCGAAGATTCGGGGTGTTGGGGCTGGAAACATTGAGCACGACGTAATCGGCGTGGTCGGCCAAAAGCGCGAAACTGGCCAAATAGTCGCTCGTCGCCTCTTCAATGGCCGTCAATTTGGATTTCCCCAAGTTGATCCCGAGCGGGATGCGCCGTCGTCCCGGCTCAGGCTGTTCCCTTAAGCGCGCCGCGACCGCGACCGCACCTTCGTTGTTGAAGCCCATTCGATTGATAACCGCCTCCTGCGCCGGATAGCGGAACATCCGCGGGGTGGGATTTCCGGGCTGGGCCAGCGCGGTCACCGTCCCCACTTCAACATGGCCGAAGCCCAGGGCCGCCGCCGCAGGCCAGGCGCGCGCATTCTTGTCGAAGCCAGCCGCCAGTCCAACCGGGTTGGAAAATTTCAAGCCGAACACCTCAATCGGACGCGCGCGCCTCGTGAGGCCACTCCACGCTTCCATCGCGCGGCAGACTGGCCCCAGACCGCCTAGCAACGCCATCGCCTGCACCGCCCGATCATGGGAATGCTCAGGGTCGTCTCGAAACAGCGCGCGCCGAACGAATCGTTCATAGAATTTCCCCATGACTCATCACGGTGAAATTCGTCTTGAATGTTGGCAAGCGTGGCATATCGGACCGCACCGGATCGCGAGCCAATTTTCTCCGAAAAAACATTCGTAACTTTGCGCGCGACACGGGGAGCTTTTGTGCTTGTTTTTTCAACCTTCGCTCGCACGCTGCGCAAAAATTTCCCTTCGAATCCATGGCCAAAGCTATTTCCACTCTCGACTGGTGCATCGTGCGACTCGGCGAAGACCACAATTGGTGGGTCGCAGAAACCAGCGACCCGGTGCGGTGGGATGTCGATGGCCTAAGCATCGTTGATCCCCGCCAACTGGCGCATTTGGCGGAGCTGGTCGATCCGCTGCGCGATTACGGCTTCGACCAAGACCTGTTCGAAAGCGCCTTCATTCCCTTCCGGATCGAAAAGGATTTAGGAAGCGCCAAGATTCGGCTCAAACGGGTCAAGGAGTCGCTGTTCGACTCCGAGGAAAAGCTGTTCGCGCTGGCCGACATTATCGACGAGGAGAATGGCCCTTATGCCGATCTGATTGATCATCTTACGCGCTGCCGCGTCAAGATGCTGAACGATCTGTTCAAATTCGAATCGAAGCTTTCCGTCGACGAGGTCGAGGACGAGATCCGCGAAGATCAGAATAGTAATTTCATTCAGGGAAAAGCGGTCCATACCTTCGAGGAACTGACCGCAATTTTGGATTACATGCCCGCCGGTTACGACACCGATGAAGAGGCCCCCGCCAAAGGCATTGAGGACGAGGAAGACGACTTGCCCGAGCTCGACGAGGCGGAAGAGGAAAAACTCAAGAACGACGAGTCACTCAAGTGGGACGAGGACGAGGGTGAGTCGAAAGACGGTGAAGAAGACGGCAAAAAGAAGCCCGCCGGCGACAGCGATGACGAGGAGGATGACGAGGAGGATGACGACGAGGAAAAAGACGAAGACGACGAGGAGGATGACGAGGACGACGGGGGCAAAAAGAAGGCCAAGAAAAAGACCAAGGGTAAGCGCTGATGAGCTGGCGATCGGGCACCGATCGCAGGGGCTCGTAAAGCGCCCCCACCCGAGAATCTTCAACGTGCCGGAAGTCGGTTGGAACGTATTGGCCTGCGCCCCAACACAGAATACCCGCACGGGCCACGCCGCGCCGAACGCAGGCATCTGCGGGCGGGATGCCTCTCGTCGGCGGCCCGGGAATTTTAGGCGCGCCTAAAAATCACCCCCAGCTGACGAGCGGTTACTTCAAAGCCCTCGCCATATCTGCGGCGAAATAGGTGAGGATCATGTCAGCGCCCGCGCGCTTGATCGCGAGCAATGATTCATGCCGACACCGCGCAAGATCGAGCCAGCCAAGGCGCGCCGCCGCGTGAATCTGCGCGTATTCCCCCGAGATCTGGTACGCTGCGACCGGCTTTCTGGTCACTTCCCGCACATCACGGATAATGTCGAGGTACATGCCCGCCGGTTTCACCATCACAATATCGGCGCCTTCGGCTTCATCGAGCAAAGCCTCCATGATCGCTTCCCGGCGATTCGCCGGGTTGAGTTGATACGTCGCCTTGCTCAGCAGCCGCGTTCCCGCTGCCTGGGCGCTCCCCACGGCGTCCCGGAACGGCCCGTAGTACCCGGAATTAAATTTCGCTGAGTAGGCCATGATGCCAGTTCCGCTGTGTCCGGCCGCGTCCAGCGCGCGGCGAATGGCGCCGATGCGCCCGTCCATCATGTCGCTCGGGGCCACCAGATCGACGCCCGCCCTGGCTTGCAGGACAGCCATCCGGGCAAGAATTTCGACGGTGCGATCGTTGTCCACGTCGTCGCGCGCCGTGGTGAGCACGCCGTCATGACCATGCGAGGTATAGGGATCAAGCGCCACATCGGTGAGAATTGTCACCTCCGGCGCCGCTTTCTTCACCGCCCGCACGGCGCGAAGCACGAGCGCATCCTCGTTCAGGGCCTGCGTGCCCTCGTCGTCTTTCAATTTCGGGTCCAGCTTGGGGAACAACGCCACGGCGGGCACCCCGAGCTTCTGGAGCGCGCGGCACTCCTTCACCAAATCAGGAATACTGAGCCGAAACACCCCGGGCATGGACTTGATCTCGTCGGGACCGTCGCGGCCTTCGACCACAAAAAGCGGGGCAATGAAGTCGGCCGGTCGCAGCACGGTTTCCTCCACCATCGCGCGGAGGCTTGCCGTGCGGCGCAGCCGCCGCGGACGCTGGGTCAAATCGAGCTTGAAATTGTCGGCCATATTCGCGTTTTGGGGCGACTAGAGCACGCCATGTTCCCGCTCGCCACCCATTTTTGCACCGTCACGCGTCGCACCACGACCACGCGAAAGACGGCGTGCGATTTTTGACCGACGCCAACTTCCGGCCCGGCAAAACGTCCCAAGGCGGACAGGTAGTGCATTGGGGCCGCGGGCGCCTCAAAAACACCTTTCCGCCACGGCGGAAAACCTATTAGCCCTCCACCCTTTCCTCACGTTCATGGCCATCCGACTCCACGACTCGCTCACCCGTGAGCTGCGCGAACTCACACCGTCTCACCCGGATGGCATCTACCGCTTCTACAACTGCGGTCCGACGGTTTATGCGCCCGCCCACATTGGCAATTTCCGCACTTTCGTCATCAACGATGTGATCCGCCGGTTGCTTGAGTTGGAGCTCGGCGCCGGCAAAGTAAAACATGTCCGCAATCTGACCGACGTTGATGACAAAACCATCCGGCGCGCCCGGGAGGAAGGCCGCCCGCTGGCCGACGTGACAAAACAGTGGACGGATAAATTCCACACCGACTGCGCCGCACTCAACTGCCTCCCGCCGCACATCGAACCCACGGCCACCGGTCACATCCGCGAGCAAGTCGACATGATCGATGTGCTGATGAAGAAAGGAAGCGCCTATCGCGCCGCGGACGGCTCCGTCTATTTCAAGGTCAGTTCGTTTCACGATTACGGAAAACTTTCGCGCGTGAAGGAGCGTGAACTCCAGGTGGGTTCCGCTCTTGCCGGAAAATCGCAGGCCGCCGATGCCGACGAGAAGGAAGACGCGACCGACTTCGCCCTCTGGAAAGCGCACAAACCCGACGACGGCGCCGCCGCGTGGGACAGCCCGTGGGGCCGCGGTCGCCCCGGCTGGCACATTGAGTGCAGCGCGATGAGCAAGAAGCACCTCGGCGAAACGATCGACCTGCACACGGGCGGAGTCGATCTACTCTTCCCCCATCACGAAAACGAGATCGCCCAGAGCGAATGCTGTAACGACGCGCAATTCTCGCGTCATTGGTATCACAGCGAGCATCTCCTCGTGGATGGGAAAAAGATGAGCAAGTCGCTCGGCAATCTCTACACGCTCGACGAACTGGTCGCGAAGGGCTTCTCGCCGATGGCGATTCGCTACTCGCTGCTGATGGGGCATCCGCGCAAGCAGCTCAACTTTACGCTGGATTCGCTGCACGCGGCGGAGAGCGCGCTGCAAAACTTGACGAAATTCCGCCAGGCGCTCGCAAGCCGTGCCGGGCTCTCCCTCCCGAGTTCGCCCGGACCCGATGAATTTGCAGGCGCTCAGGCAGCACTCCGAGACGATCTCAACACTCCAGCCGCCTTCGGGGCCTTATTCGGCGTGATCAACAATACGCGCCCGCAAGAGCTCGAGTCGGCGAGCGCTGCTCACCTGCTTAGGAATTTTGATCGGATCACTTTTGCGCTGGGCTTGAAAATTCCGAGCTCGAGCGTCAACGAAACCGCCGAAATCCCCAGCGAGATCAAAGCCCTCGCTGAAAAGCGCTGGGCCACCAAACAAGCGAAGGATTTCGCCGCGGCCGACGCCCTCCGCCAGGAACTCGCCGCCGCCGGCTGGTCGATGCTCGACAGCAAGACCGACTACAAACTTGAGCCGTTGAAAAAATAGCGGCCGGCTTTCTCCTCGCCACCCACTAACTGCTGCTCGCTACTTACTTTTTTCGCCATGGCCATGACACCGCTCGAAGAACTCCGTCACTCCGCGTCGCACATCCTTGCGACTGCCGTCCTTCGCCTCTTCCCCGATGCGAAACTTGATATCGGGCCGCCGACGGACACGGGCTTTTATTACGACATCGACCTCGAACACAAATTCACCACCGATGACCTTGTTCGTCTCGAGGCCGAGATGAAGAAAATTGCCGAGGAGAACCAGCCTTTCTACCGCAAGGAGGTTTCGCGGGACGAAGCGGTCGAAATCATCAAGAAGATGGGCCAGGAACGCTACAAACTGGGGCGCCTGGCGGACATTCCGGCGGACGAGAAAATCTCGTTCTACCAAAATGGCGACTTCATCGACCTCTGCGCCGGCACCCACCTGCGCTATTCCTCCAAGCTGAAAGCGTTCAAGCTCCTGTCGATCGCCGGGGCGTATCACCGGGGAGACGAGAACAACAAGCAGCTTCAGCGCATCTACGGGACGGCGTTTCCGTCCAAGGACGAACTCGCAAATCACCTCGTCCAGATGGAGCAGGCGAAATTACGCGATCACCGCAAACTGGGCCGCGAACTAAAGCTGTTCCACATCGACGATGACGTCGGCCAGGGCTTGATTCTTTGGACCCCCAACGGGGCCGTCATTCGGCAGGAACTGCAGACCTTTATCAGCGAAGAACTGCGCAAGCAGGGGTATTCGCAGGTCTTCACGCCGCACATCGGCAAACTCGAACTCTATAAAACCTCGGGGCACTTCCCGTATTACAAAGAGTCGCAATTCTCGCCCGTGGTGGAAAACGAATCGCTGGCCAGGGTCATTGGCGAAAACTGCCCGTGCGGGGAGGTGTTTGCCCGGCTCGAAGCAGTTTCCAGCCATCTGCGAGACAAAGTGAATGCGCGCACTGGCCGTGAAACGATCACGCCGGATCGCGTGCGGCCCGATGACCAACTGCTCGACGGCTTCATGTTGAAGCCGATGAACTGCCCGCATCACATTAAGATCTTCGCCTCGCAGCCGCATTCGTATCGCGATCTGCCGGTCAGGCTGGCCGAGTTTGGCACGGTCTATCGCTGGGAGCAGAGCGGCGAACTGAGCGGCATGACGCGGGTTCGCGGCTTCACCCAGGACGATGCCCATTTGTTCTGCACCGAAGAACAGGTCGCCGCCGAAGTCCTGGGCTGTCTCGCGCTGGTCAAAATCATTCTCACCACGCTCGGCATGCAAGACTACCGCGTCCGCGTGGGACTGCGGGATCCCGATTCGAATAAATATACCGGGGATGCCGCCAACTGGGATAAAGCCGAGTCGGCCTGCCGCGAGGCGGCCAAAACGCTGGATGTTCCGTTCACCGAAGAGCCCGGTGAAGCGGCGTTCTATGGTCCGAAAATCGATTTCGTCATCAAAGACGTGATCGGCCGCGAATGGCAGCTCGGCACCGTGCAGGTGGACTACAATCTACCCGTGCGCTTCGATCTGTCCTACATTGGCCCCGACAATCAAGCGCATCGGCCGGTAATGATTCACCGCGCGCCGTTTGGCTCGATGGAGCGCTTCTGCGGCGTGCTCATCGAGCATTTTGGCGGCGATTTTCCCGCGTGGCTGGCGCCAGAACAAGTGCGGCTGGTGCCGATCAGCGACAAGGTCATCGATTACGCCCGCGCCTTGCACAGCCGGCTGAAGGCCGAAGGTTTCCGCGCGGTGCTGGACGAACACAGCGACAAGCTCGGAGCGAAGATTCGTCGCGCCGAGCTCGACAAGGTTCCTTACACCTTGGTCATCGGCCAAAAGGAAGCAGAGGCCAACAGCGTTTCGGTACGCTCGCGCGCCCGCGGAGACGAAGGAGTTGCAATGGTGGATGCGTTTGTCGCCAAACTTAAGACTGAGGTCGCCACTCGCGCCCTCCCCGACAAGAAAAAGTCGGAGACCATTCGACCGGCTTAAGATTGAACGGCAATCAATCGTCCAAAGCCAACACGCCCCCGCGCGGTGGCCCCTCCGGGCATCCCGCTCGCCCAAAAGCCGGCCTCTCAACGGCCGGCTTTTTCTTGCGCGCAGAGCAAGGCGCGGGGGTTGAGACGCTTTTCGCGAAGCCTTCGAACGCGCGGGATTCCATGTTGCCGAAGCCGGCAAGGAGGCTTTCCGGCTTCGGCGCGCCGCCGCGGGGAGGCTTGACGCCCCAAGGAGGCGCTTCTGAATGAAGAGAACTGATTTGAGCCCAACGCCCACCAGATCGGTTCCCACACTACACCGCAGTTAAATTCCAAGCACCGAAAAAACATGATCAAACGAAAGCACACCGTTATTTGGCTGGCTCTGGCCCTGCTGGCCGCCCTGCCCCTCCAGCCCAGCCTCGCGGCTGACCGCTCGGCCAGCGCGCAGTCCACCGGAGCCGTCACCGGCCGCGTACAGAATGTCGTCACCGGCAACTACCTGAATCGCGCCCGCATCTCCGTCAAAGGCACGGACATTATCGCTTATACCGATGAATTCGGCGGCTACCGCCTGGTGAATCTGCCGGTTGGCCCCGTGGTTCTCGATGTGTTCTACACGGGCCTTGATGCGCAGCAAATCACCGTCAACGTGCCCGCCGGTGGAACGGCGGAGCAGAATGTCGAGCTGACCAGTAAAGCTCGTTACGGCGACAAGCAGCAGGACGTCGTCAAGCTGGATAATTTCACCGTCTCCTCTGACCGCGAGACCGACGGCAAGTCAGTCGCCACGAACGAGCAGCGCTTCGCGCCGAACATCAAGAACGTGCTCTCGTCGGATTCGTTCGGCGATGTACTCGGCGGCAACGTGGGCGAATTCCTGAAGTTCATCCCGGGCCTCGGCACCGAATACAGCGAAGTCGAGATCGTCGGCATCTCCGTGCGCGGTCTCGGCTCGGACAAGACCAGCTTCACTTCGGACGGCGCGTCGGTCGTCTCGGCCGCGGGCGGCGCCGCTTCGCGCGCGTTCAACATGAACGTGCTGTCCATGAACAATATCTCACGCGTCGAGGTGACAAAAGTCCCCACGCCGGCGACCCCGGCCGACTCCCTTGCGGGTTCGGTCAACCTGGTGAGCAAGAGCGCCTTTGAACGCACCCGCTCCCGGCTGAACTTCGGCATCAACCTCGTGGGCAACCACGAGAACCTCACCTTCGCCAAGACGCCCCACACCAATGGCGACAAGAACACCCGGAAGATCATTCCCGGCTGGGACTTCGACTACACGCAGCCGGTCGGCAAGGATTTCGGATTCACCCTGACGGGTTTCCAGAGCGACAAGTACAACGAACAGCACCTGACGACCATGCTGCACAACGCAACGGGCACCTCGACCGGCGCCTCGTTCGCCAAGCCGTACCTGCAGCAGCACACGCTGCAAGACGGCCCCCGCAGCCAGCGGCGCACGGCGTTCAGCGCCAAGGCCGACTGGCGTGTCACTCCGAACTCAGTGCTCACCTTCGGCGCGCAAACCAACCGCTACGTCATCTACATCGGCACGCAGAGCTGGGCCACCAACGTTGGCACCACCGGCACGTCCAGCATCGCCGGCGGCATCCCGCTCAGCTACGGCGACAACTTCTCCGTCGGCGCTACGGGCCGCGGCGCCGTGACGCTGTCCGGCGGCGCCCAGACTTTCGAGGGCGACACCAACGTGGCGAATGCCAACTACCGCTTCGACGATGGCCAGTGGAAGATCGACACCGGCCTCAGCGTTTCGACCTCCACCCGCTCCCGTCCGAACACGGGCCATTACTCAGGCTTGAGCGCGACCATGTTGAATCCGTCGGTGCGGGTCTCGCTGCTTGACGCGAATTCGGACAAGCCCGGCAGCATCAAGGTCTATGACAACAACAATCAGGAAATCGACATCTACAACCTGAAGAACTACCGGCTGAACTCGGCGTCGGTCGCGCCCTACGACAACACGTCGACCTACAAATCGCTCAACTTGAATCTCAAGCGCCGGTTCAATTTCTTCCCCTTCCCCTTCGCGGTGCAGGTCGGCGGACTGCAAAGCTCGATGAACGCGGACACCCGGCTGGGTAGCGGCACCTACAATTACAACGGACCAGACGGCGATCCCGCCACGCTGGACACCCCCGAGCCGTTCGCGATGCAGGTGTATAAGAACCAGGACTCGTTCTACGGTTTCAAGAACGTGCCGTGGATCTCGGTAAATCGGGCCTACGCCGCCAACCAAGGAAATCCGAAGCTCTTCACCCAGACGCCCGCCCAAGTCGTGGCCGAAGAGGCCTACCGCCTGACCAATTCGGAATACATTCAGGAGAAGGTCACTGCGCTCTACGTTCAGGCCGAGGCTCGCCTGCTGGACAACAAACTCAACGTCCTGACCGGCGTGCGCTTCGAGAAGACCACGGACTCCGGTGAAGGCTCGCGCTTCGACGGTGACGCAGTCTGGCTCCGCAACGGCAACGGCACCTTTGCGCGCAACGCGGCGGGTGCCCGCATCCGCAAGGCGGAAGCCGGCGCGGTGGGCTCGATGGAAGAGCTGAGGCTGACGCGGCAGGAACGCGCCTTCAGAAACCAGCGCTCCTACGACGGGTATTTCCCCAGCCTGCACCTGACCTATAACATCAAGGATAACTTCCAGGCGCGGCTCGCTTACGCGAAGACCTACGGCCGGCCGAACTTCACCGACATCATCCCCAATGCCACCTTCAGCGAACGCGATCTCACGGAAGCCGATCTGAACAATCCGGAAGTGGTGCGTGGTTCGGTGACGATTCGCAACACGGCGCTGAAGCCTTGGACCGCGGACAACTACGACTTCTCGATGGAGTACTACACCCAGAGCGGCGGCTTGGTCAGCGCGGGCTTGTTCCTGAAGGACATCCGCGACTTCTTCGGCACCCAGGTGAAGGTCGCCACCCTGGAAGATCTGCAGGCCATCGGACTCGATGCCCGCTTCGTCAACTGGAACCTGTCGACAAAGTTGAATGCCGGCAGCGCCCGGGTGACCGGCGGCGAGTTTAACTTTAATCAGTCCCTCCGCGTTCTGGGCGCTTGGGGATCTTATTTTTCGATCTTCGCCAACGCGACAAAGCTGAAGTTGGAAGGCCAGAACACGGCGGATTTCTCGAGCTTCATCCCGGAGACCGCCAACTGGGGCATCACCTTCAGCCGGAAACAGGTCACGCTGTCGGCCAAGTGGAACTACCGTGGCTTGAACCGGCTGACCTTGCAGCCGGCGTATGGCCCCGATGCCTACCAATATTACGCTGCCCGCACGCAGCTCGACCTGAACGCCGCCTATCAGATCAACAAGCGGTATTCCCTCAACGCGAGCGTGAGCAATGCCTTGAACGTCCCGCAGACGCTCCTGCGCTACGGCCCGGTGACGCCGGGCTACGCGAAACAGAATCGCGAATCCGAGTTCGGCATCGCGATGGCCATTGGGCTCAAGGGTAGCTTCTAAGGTTTCATCCCGCTCCTCCCGAGCGTCGCAACGACAAATGCGGCGGGGAGCGTTGTTTTGAAAATGCCGCGGGTTTTACCCGCGGCATTTTTTTTCGCCCCAATGCGAACAACGCGTTGGCGTTTTTATCACGGTCAGTTCCACCGAAGCCGAGTGGATCGCCTGCGCCCTGCCGGCCCCGGGCTCACCCCCATCCAAAAGGCGTGCGACGACTTGTGATCGCCACGTCCGAGCGCAAGACAGGCGGGGCGCACGACCGCGCGGGTGGCGACCTGAACGCCCCGTCCTGGCGCCTTGCGTTTGGTCACAAACCGGACTTTCAAGCGACCGCGGACGGCGGG
>JBEENF010000015.1:0-20241 GCA_041192325.1 Verrucomicrobiota bacterium | reverse complement strand
CGCCGCCGCGATCGGCCGACTGCTCACCAATCCCGCGGAGCTGGCCGCGCTCACGTCGGCGGCGCGTGCCCGGCGCTTCCGTTCCTGGCAGGATTACGCGAGTGACCTTCGCGCATGGATGGCCGGACTGAAATCGGACTGAATGCTTTGACCGGGTAATTGCCGTGAGTGTTTCTGGGTCGCCGGACAAAACTCTGTTCGTGTGACGCGCGCCGGGCGACCTGCCGCATTGCAACCAGCTTTGCGTTTGCCAACCCCCGGAGCGCTGCCCACTTTGCCGGCCTGCCCATGGCGTTATCTTTCTTCAGCAAGAATAAGAAGACTTTGCTTGCCCGTTGTCGGGACGACTACGTCACGAAAATGCGGCTGAAATACGCCCCCTATTATCACGCCATGGAGGCGCAGAAAGAGACCACCGTGCGGCTCGATGGGCGCGACATGATCATGCTTTCGAGCAACGATTATCTGGGCCTCACGTTTCACCCCAAGGTGATCGAAGCGGGCCGGGCGGCGATGTTGAAATGGGGGACCAGCACGACCGGAGCGCGCACGTCCAACGGCTCGCGCGCCTTCCACGTGGAGCTGGAGGAAAAGCTCGCGGCGTTCCTCAACCGGGAGGCCTGCCATATTCATTCGGCCGGATACTTGTCCTGCCTCTCCAGCATCGCGTCGTTCGCCCAAAAGGGAGACGTGATTCTGGCGGATAAGAACATCCACTCGTGTCTCTGGGACGGCATCCGCTTGTCCATGGCCACGGTTGAACGCTTCTCCCACAACAACCCGGACGACCTGCGGGCGGTGCTCGCCGCGACGAGTCCGGACGCCACGAAAATGCTCGTGATCGAGGGCGTCTACTCGATGGAAGGCCATATTGCGCGGCTGCCCGAGATTGCGGAAATCGCAGAGGAAAATGGCTGTTTCACGGTGCTCGATGATGCGCACGGATTCGGCGTACTGGGCCGGCAGGGCCGCGGCACCGGCGACCACTTCGCGCTCAACGATAAAGTCGATGTCCTGTGTGGCAGCATGTCGAAATCGCTGGCGAGCACCGGCGGCTTCGTGGCCGCTTCCCAGGAGATCATCGAGTATTTACGCAGCCATTCGAAACAGACCATCTTCTCGGCCGCCATCAGCCCCAGTCAGGTCGCCTGTGCGCAGGCCTCGCTCGAACTGATGCAGACCGAACCGCAGCATCTCGAGCGGCTTTGGGCGAACACCAAAAAGTACAAGGCGATCTTGAAGTCGCTCGGCCTGGATATTTGGGAAAGCGAAACGCCGGCCGTGCCGATTGTGCTCGGCTCGAAGGAGCGCGTTTATCCCTTCTGGCGCGCGCTGCTGGAAAAGGGCGTGTTCACCGTGATGTCGATCGCACCCGCCGTGCCCGCCGGAAAAGATCTCATCCGCACCGCCATTTCCGCCAAGCATACGGACGAACAGCTCGAAAAGATCGCCGAGGCCATGGCTTACGCGGTGAAAAAACTTTAGTCGTTTGCGCCAAACGACATGCTCGTCGTTCACGTCCAAGTTCGCGTCAAACCGGAGCACGTCGACGCCTTCAAGGCGGCTACCTTGGAAAATGCCCGCGCCAGCCTGCTGGAGCCCGGCATCGCGCGTTTCGACGTAGCCCAGCAGGCTGACGACCCCTGCCGCTTCGTGCTCGTTGAAGTCTACCGCACGGCCCTCGCTCCCGCCGCGCACAAGGAAACGCTTCATTATGCGCGCTGGCGCGACACGGTGGCCGCCATGATGGTGGAACCCCGCGCGAGCGTGAAGTATTCCAGCGTCTTTCCCTCCGACCGCGGTTGGTGAAATAACGCGCAAACTCCATGCGCTTCGAATTTGCCGCTCCCGCCCGGGTGATCTTTGCCCCTGGCGCGCTGGCCGGCGTCGGAGCCCTCGCGGGCGGATTCGGGCGGCACGCTCTGGTCGTCACCGGGCGTGATCCGCGCCGCGCGTCCCGCCTGCAACAACTCCTTCGCGACGCCCACGTCGCCACCACGGTCTGCCCGATCCCCGGGGAACCGACGACGGACGACGTCATCCGCGGGGCCGCGACCGGGCGCGCCGCCGGTTGCGAATTGGTCATCGGCTTCGGGGGCGGCAGTGCGTTGGACGCCGCCAAAGCGATCGCCGGACTCCTCACGAACGACGGCGATCTTTTCGATTACCTCGAGGTGATTGGTCGCGCGCAACCGCTCGCGCGGCCAGGTGCGCCTTGCATTGCGATTCCCACGACCGCGGGCACGGGTTCCGAGGTGACGCGCAACGCCGTACTCGTGTCGAGCCTACATCGGCTGAAAGTCAGCCTCCGCAGTCCGCACCTGCTTCCGCGTGTTGCGCTCGTCGATCCGGAGCTGACTCATGAACTCTCGCCCGCGCTGACCGCCACCACCGGCCTCGACGCGCTTACGCAACTCATCGAGCCGTACGTGTCCTCGCGTTCCAACCCCCTAACGGATGCGCTCTGTGGCGACGGTATCCGCCGGGCGGCACGATCTCTCCGCGTTGCCACGCAGGATGGCCGCAACCAGGCCGCACGCGAGGACATGGCGCTGGCCAGCCTCTTCGGCGGGCTCGCGCTGGCCAACGCAGGGTTGGGCGCCGTGCATGGTTTCGCCGCGCCGATCGGCGGCAGGTTTCCTGCTCCGCACGGCGCAGTGTGCGCCGCTCTGCTGCCTCATGTAGTCGAAGCAAACCTGTGCGCCCTGCGAGGCAGGGCGCCCGATCACGAGGCGTTGCGCCGTTATGACGACATCGCCTGCTGGCTGACCGGACGGCCCGCCGCCACTGCCAATGATGCAGTCGTTTGGTTAAGCAGGCTCGTGACTGACCTCCAGATTCCAAGTCTGGGCCGCTACGGGATTACGCGCGCCGACGTCGCACCATTGGTGCAGGCCGCCACCCAGGCGAGCAGCATGAAGGCGAATCCCGTCGCGCTGACTGCCGACGAGCTGACCGGGATTCTTTCGCGCGCGCTCTAACCGCTTCGCTCCAGCCGGCCCCCAGAGGTCGCTGCGCCCGCGTCATGAATGTAGAACGCTCTCGACCGCGGCCATGGCTGCGTGTTGCCGCTCCGGCCAGTCGCCGTGAATTTCCACGAAGGGCAAACCGCGGGATACGAGCGCGTCCTTCCACTGCCTCCGCGCCCGCTCGCGTCCCTCCGTGGTCGGCAAGCAGCGTTGCGGATCAGGGGCAAAGGCCACATCGGCGTCACATAATATATACAAAGCGAAACGCCGCGCGCGTCTTTCCGCCTCGGCACGGACCCAAGCGGGGCACGCGCCGGGAAACAGCAGGTCGTTCCAGAGGGTACACGTGATCAGCTCTGTGTCACAAAAAACAACCCGCTTCCCGCCCGCCTCCGCAAGATCCTCGTTGGCGATTTGGCCCAGCGCTATCGTCCCCAAATCGTCCGGCTCGATGCGACCCCCGCGGATATCCCAAAACTCCCGCACAAATTCCCGCGCCCAAGGCTCGTCGAAATGCGTCGCGAGTCGCTGCGTCAACGTCGTCTTGCCCGTGGACTCCGTGCCAAAAATGGCAATTCGCAGCGGCGTACTCATGGGGCGTCTTTGGCCACGCGATCCATTTTCGGCGCCGGGCACTCCTCCCGTTCACTCGTCTGCTCCTGCCACGTTCGCCGCCAGGCGACATGACCCGCCACCGCGAGTCCAAAGAATACAAGGTACAGCGCCGAATAAAGCCGCAGGTCCTTCACCCAAAAAACGCCAATCGCCACCACGTTCACCACCATCCAGCCGGCCCAGTTTTCCAGCCGCTTGCGCGCCTGCCACCCTTGCGCAATCAAGCTGAACGCCAGGACGAACGCGTCCCAGTACGGCAGCGCTGCGTCCGTGGTCCCTTGCATGAATCGGCCCCACAGCGCCGTCGCCACCGCGCCACCCGTGATCCAGCCGCAAAGGGCACGAATGCTCAAGCGACTGACCGGCAGCTCCACGCGCCGGGTTTGCGCGGCGTGAAGCCAGTGCCACCACCCGTAGGCCTGGATGACGACGTAGAAAACCTGCAGCACCGCGTCGGAATAGAGGTTGGCGCCGTAAAAAACCCAGGCGGATACCGCCACCTGCACGATGCCCACCGGCCAGCCCCAGATGTTCTGGCGGATCATCAGCGTAACGCCGATGACGCCGAGCACCGTTCCGATGATTTCGAGCGAACTCATTTCGCTTTCCTCATTGCGAGGAGCTGGGCGTCGACGCAATCGCCGAACTTTTTCGCGCGATAAATCCCCTAACCCGCGCCAGCACCTGAAGCGCAACCCAAGCGCGGCGTTCCGTTATCCGCCGCTGACAAACGCCTCCAGCGCTTCCCGGGTGATGGTGTGCCGGGCTCCGCAGCGCGGGCACCGAATCTCCAACTTAGGATCCTCGCCGAACAGGGCTTCAGGAGCCTCCTTCATCGTCGGCGCCAGCACTTCCATCATGCGCGCCTGATTGCAGCCGCAGTGCCACCGATAGATGCGCTTCTCGAGCAGCGCAAAAGTCTCCGTTTTTTCGAGGCTGCGCACGTCCTCCAGCGCGAGGCCGCGGAACCAGGCCAGGTCGCAATCCGGGTGTTCGGTCACGAGGCAAAATTCTTCCTCTCCCAGCTGAAAGTAACGCGCGCCGCGCTGTTCACTTTGCGCGTAGAATTTCTCGACGGCCGCGATGGGATCGGGGCCAAAGAACGTGACCGCGCTGCGCCGCTTGGGCTGATTGCCCCGCACCACGTCCGAGAAAAACAGGTTTTCCGGGCCCGTCTTCACATTCTCGTCAAAGACCCGGCCCGTGACCGCGCCGGTTTCGTTGTCGGCCGTCAGGAACAGATTCACCAACGGCTGCTGCACATTAATTGTCCAGGCCGTCATCTCGTTGCGGGGCCGGGACGCGGAATGGAGCGTAAACGCCGCCAGGGCGCGTTTAAACAAGGCGTCATGCTCCGGCGCCACCTTGATCTGGTTCGCCCCCAAATGCAGATAGTAGTCGACGAACAACTCGCCGAAATCCGCGCGGGCGACGAGGGCATTGCGGTCGCGCACAAAATGCGTGCGCACCTCGAGACCGGCTTCGGCAGGATTGGGCGGAGTGGTCTCGGGCATTGCGGAAACCTTGCGATCTTTACCGAGAAGTCCAATCCAGGGTTACCCCGCCACTTCCGGGATCATTCGAACGCGAGCCGCGCCGGTTTGACGGCGCCTCAGGCCGGTGTCGCCGCCAGAGCCTCCGCGGCGGGCCGGGACCGGGACCACAGCCCTGGCAAGCCCGCCGCGCGGTTCAAGGCCCGAGTGCCTGCCACGGCGATCGCCTCGAGGAGTGCCGTGCGTTGCGTGGCGGTGGCGTCAAGCGGCGCCGGGCGCCGCGCGAGCCGCAGCTGCTCGCCCGTCCGCACCAGCAAACCCCACCCGGCCGGCACTTCCGCCTCCGCAAAAATTGCCTCCTCCACCACCAAATAGAGTAAATCAGCGCACCGATACCGAAACATCCTGGAAAACTTCGTCCCCTGCAGGACGCGCCGTTGCGCCGTTTCCAAATCCGCCAGAACGCCGCGATAAGCGTGATGTTCGATCCCGGAGAAATCCCACGTATCAAACTCCGGCCACAAGGCCTCGCCGCGCCGCAGATCGGGTCGATGCACCGCAAGCAGTTCCTCGAGCTTTTTCCGGCGCTCCGTCAATTCGGCGAGCCGCCGTCGGGTGTCCTCCTCGGCATGCGCATCTTTGAGCAAATCCGTCCGCGCCTGCTTGCACTCGAAAACAGCGGTGACGGGGGAGACGCCGCCGCGACCCGCGGCATAAGCGCACACGTCGGCCCGGTAGCCGCTCTTTGGCACGCGCACTTCCAAACCGCAGATGGGGAACCCGTTGGCCTGCGCCCAAGCCAAGGCAAGAGTCTTCAGGCGCCCATGATTTTCGGTTTCACCGCCGGTCATGATGAGACATCAGACGCGCCCTTGTGCTTCACCGCAACCCGCACTTTGTTTCGCTGGCGGGTTTCACACTGAAGACGGCGCGCGTGCAGGTTGGTCGGCTTTCACCGCGTCTCTTGGCCGCAGCCCCCGGCCAATTATCCGTTTCCACGGTTGCCATTGGACAATTTCCGCTGACAAATAAGAGCATGTCTCAAACCGCCGCCGGACGGCATCGCGTCGAGGAGCACTTCTCGCTCCCTCTTTTCCTTTTCACGGTGGCAGCGTCGTTCGCCTGTTTGGGCGCTCTGCTGAAATTCGCCGCCCCAGCCTTCGTCTGGGAGGCGCAGGTCTCCATGACGTTCTGGAGCTTCAGCTTGGTCTTCCTCGCGGTCACGATGTTCAACTGCTTCATGGAGTGGGGCTTTCACCGTTATGTTTTGCACAAGCCGGTGATCCCGCTGCTCAGTCGCTTCTACAAGCAGCATACGCTGCATCACAATTTGACGCGCATCGGCCGCCGTCGCACCCCCGGTGGCCGCGAAGTGCCCTTCGTGGAAAATATTTACCCCATCACCGAACCGGAACAGGGCGAGGCGTCGTTTTTTCCTTGGTATACACTGGCGGTGTTTTCGCTGGCCCTCACCCCTCTGCTGGTACTCGCCCAGGCCATCGCGCCCGGTCTGCCGTGGTTTTTCGGCGGCTATACCGCAGTCGCGAGTTCTCTCCTCATTTACGAGCTTTTCCACGCAGTGGAACACTGGTCTTTCGAACGCTGGTCACCGATGATTGAACATGCGCGGTTCGGCTGGTTGTGGCGCAAAGTGTACAGTTTCCACCTCCGCCACCACGCGGTGATCGACTGCAACGAGGCCATCTCGGGATTTTTCACCTTGCCTGTCGCCGACTGGGTACTCGGAACCTTCATTTTACCCAAGACGTTGTACACCGGCGGGACGGAATGGACCCCGGCCGAATTCGTGAGTCCCCGGCCCTGCGCCTTGGTTCGCTGGTGCGACGCCAAGAGCGAACAAATCGTGCGGGAGCGCCGCGCCGAAGCTTCGGACAAAAGCAGTGCGGCGCCAGTCAGCTACACACGGGGGGAACAAGTTGCCCACTACTTCACTCATGGCCTCGGCATGGCCGGCAGCATCACCGCGCTCATTTTGCTGGCCAGCGCCGCAACGGCTTACGGCGGGACGGCCCGGGTGGCCAGCGGTTTGATTTTCGGTGTCACGCTGGTCCTTGGCTACGTCGCATTCATCAATTTTCGCAACACCCGGGTCGGAGGGAACCGCCCGCCCTTTACCCGTCGCAACCACGTTGCCGTGTTTTTGCTGATCGGAGGCACCGCCACCCCCTTTCTTCTCGTGGGACTGCAAGGCGCATGGGGCTGGACCCTCTTCGGAGTTGTGTGGGGGCTGTGCGTCTTGGGCGCACTCGTTCGACTGTTCTGCACCGGCCGTCTGCAAACAATGTCGAGCGTCGCTTATGTGCTGGTCGGACTGGTACCGTTCGTCGCGATCAAACCGTTGATCGCGGCCCTCCCGCATGGCGCGCTCTGGCTCCTGTTCGCCGGTGTATGCTGTTACGTCTGCGGCACGGTGTTTCACCTGTGGCAACAGATGCGCTACCATCAAGTCCTCCGTCACCTGTTCGCCTTTGGTGGCACGGCATGTCACTTGGTCGCCGTCCTGCTATTCGTGCTGCCTGCTCATTAATTCCCAGGCGCCGGCGCTTCGGGAAGGCGTTGCCCCGCGAATTTATGGCGCAAGTTTGAGACTGCGCATCCAGTGCCAGATGGCTTCGAATTGTGGCTCGGCGTTACCGTCGGTTGACGTGCTCTGGAGCGCCTTGTCACGACCTTGCGTAAAGCGCGGCATAATGGTCGTCGGCGTGATCCGCTGCGGATTATGCATCCAGCGTTGAAAATAATCGTACCGCAAGCGCTGGCCGGAGACTTGGAGGTTGGGCCCCTGCCCTTCGAACACCTGTAAAGCCTTGCGATCACCGGCGTCGTGACACGATACGCAGGAGTAACCTTCCGATCCGACGAGCTTCGCACCCGCGAGCGCTCGTTCCCCGTTGGTGGCCGGAAACTCGCTAACCAAGGGCGCTCCTTGGCGGATAGCCAGGCCCAGAGCGAGATTGCGGGCGCGACTGGCAAATGCGGGCATCCGCGCCTCCAGCCATGGCCTCGTCTTCACGGCGTGCCGCCCCGCCAAAAGGTCGGTCATCCAGTCCAAGCTTAGTTTTTCCCCCACCACCGCAAGATCAGGGATGCCGTTCTTGCCCGAATGACAGTGCGCGCAGTTGAGGCGCCGCATCTGGCGCGCAGCATATTCGGCCGGCGCGAAACGCCGGAGCGATTGGATGCCGGCATCGCGATCGGCATTTCGGAAGGCGATCAACGCCGTCACTTGCGCCGGAGAAAGACGCAGGTCGGGCGCCGCGCCGCGGTTCTGCGTCACACAGCCGCGCACCGTCCAATCGCTGCGCGCAATCTCCTCGAGACTTGGACCTGTCGCTGCGCGCGAGGGGGAGCCATGGCACGCGGCGCAGGACGCAGTGACTACATTCGCCCCCAGGGCCGAATTCCCGCTCCCCAGGGAGGGCGACGGGTTGGCGGGTTGCCGGGAGCGAACGAAAGCGGCAATCTGCGCCGCCTCACCCTGGCTGAGTCGCAAGTCCGGAAATAATGTGTCCGCATGATGCCGCGCCGGGTGCTGCAAAAACTCCAGAAGGCCGGCATCCGTATGTTTCCGTTCCTGGAGCAACGGCGCGGTCCAGAACTCAAGGTGAAGCCGCTCGATCAACGCAGCTCCCTGTGCGATGCTCTGGGTGTCATCCAGCACGGGGGTCGCCGGCCAATTCGCGTTCTTCTGCCCCCGCAAATATGCGGCGACATCGGCCGCCCGATCAGGCGCGACCGAGGGGCAGTGCCCCCGTGGCTGGGCAATCCACTTGTCGAGCCAGAGCGCTTCGAGACGGTTGCCAATATTGTCGAAATCCGGTGCGGTCTCGAACAGCTCTGGCATGGACCCCGGGGGCAGTTGATTACGCGGCTGATGACAGCGAATGCAGCGCGCCGCGGCAAACACTTCACGGCCTTCGCGGACCATGCCCCACGATCTTACTTCATCGCCGGCGATCGCACGAAACGCCGAGGCCGGCACCGGTTCGGCGCGAAATTGCGGACTGCTCCACATTAGCCGGAGCCGGCCTTCGCCGGTTTCGCTGCTTTGAAACCGGCAGAAAATCCGGTGCGCGCCTTTGGCCAGCGTCACCGACTGCGCGGCGGTGAGGGGCAATTTGCCGTTGGCCACGGTCTGGCCATCGATCACCAGGCTGACCGTACCAACGCCCTCCAGCGAGAAGGTGTAGTCGTCCCGCTCCGGCACAAACAGGCTGCCCTGCCACGTGGCGCCGAATTCCCGCGGGTTGATGAAAACCGACGGGGATAGTTCCGGCGCGCAATTCAGGGTCAACTGGTGGACGCGCACTGCATCCGTGGTGGCGTTCGTAAAGCTCATGATTAGCCCGGGCTCGCCCACCGGAGCGGCTTCCGCGACCCGCACCTCGTCCCACCGCACGCCTGCAATTTTAAATTCCGAAGCGAGGCGGTGCACCGTGTTGTAGATCGTTTCCCGCACCGCAGCGCCCTGCGAATCGGTCACGTCCACCTTCACTTCCATCTGCATCGCCGGCGTCATTTTCGGCAGATACAGAAACACTGAACGTCCGTCCTCCAGCAGGCGGGCCGCGCCCACCGTCACGGCATCGACCAAGTCGTGTGCGCCTTTTGACCCCACCGCCAGCGCCTGAATCTCGGCCGCCGGATCAGGCTGATCGATGGAAAAACGCCCTGACCCGTATTGCGGCCCCCAGACGTAATTCCACTTGCTGATCGAATAGCGTTGGGGATCTTCGGCGGTTTTCGCGTCGAGCGGACCTGAGAAACGGATGAGCAGACCGTTTTGGTGCGCGTGCAATTCCACCGGCAGGGGCGTCACCGCTCCGGTAAACCGTATGCGCTGAAAAGCGTCGCGGCCGTTGGTCTGCCAACCGCGAAATCCAATCGCGTAGAGCTGGCCGTTCTGCGGATGAAAGCGAGCGCGCATCACCGCCGCGCCGAGATCGATCGGCAGCCGATAAACGCCGCCCTGCACCTGGCCATTCACTTCTTCGCGGAGCACGCGAAAAATCGTGGATTTGCCGTAGGAGAGATGCAGCATTTCGCCGGCATGACGCGGATCCCACGCGGTTTCACCGGGGACCCATGTCTGGCTCCCGCTGGAGTTGTCGGCGAAGTACGGCAGCCAGCATAGTGGACGATCGTAGTCGGTCGGCGCCCCCGCCAATGGCGTAAACTCATAGTTTTTGTTCCACGAGCCAGGGACGACGCCGTTGAAGGTGAGCGCGCCCGGTTTCGTCCAGGTGATTTTGCAGGCGGGCACAAACGAACCTTCATTCTCCCCGGTCGTGACCACACCGTCGGGACTCACGCCGACACCTCCAGGCGCGCGAATGCCCCACGCCAGCCGATCCAGACGGGAGCCATCGCGGCTCAGCTTTAGCACCGTGCCATTGTGCGGAGTGGTGGGCCCAAAACCACGGCCACCGCTCAGCACCGGCATCGCTTTGCTGAAATAGAAATTCCCTTCCCGATCGGTCTCGAGATCGAAAGAAAACTCGTGAAACCCCGAGGTGATCATCACGTCGTTGTTGAAGCACTCATAGTGATCGGCTTCGCCGTCGCCATTGAGGTCGTGCAGACGGGTGATCTGATCACGTCCCTGCGTGTAAATGACCCCGTCCACAATCTTCAATCCCAGCGTCTGGTAGAGTCCGGCCGCAAAGCGGCGCCACTTCACTTCGGACAAATCACCGTCTATGCCTTCCGCGATCCAAACATCCCCGTTCCATGACGAGCAGGCCACGCGCTTGCCATCGGGGAAAAAATCAAACGCGCCGAAACGGGGACGCGCGCGCCACGGATTTTCCGCGGGCAAGGGGATGAGATCGGTCGCATACGACCCCGGGCCCGCGCCCGTTTCACCCTTGACCGTAATCGTTTCCGAAAAAATTCCGGGGCCGCCGTGCGTCAGCGTTGCAAGATCCAATACCGGCGCGAAAGCCGCTGGATCCACCGCGCGTTCGGCGTAAAGCAGTTTCCAGCGCGACGCGGGAGCACCGGCAGGGACCCTGAGCGTCATCCGGCCATCAGGGTTGGTGTGCAGGGTCACGCCCGCCGGCGCGCCCACTAGATAAACCGCAGGATCGTTTTCGCCCGCCGCCGGCGCGCGGTTGCGCACCAGCAACTCCAGACCGACGGTGGTTGCCGCGAGATTGAAGGTCCGCGAGATCGCGCGCACTCCGGCCCCGGTTTCGAGCCAAGGCAGTTCGAGCACCTTCACGCCGCCCACGGTGTAGTGCAGAACGGTCTGATTTCCATGTCGATAAAGCCCACGATAGCGACCCGTCCCGGCCGGCAGCGGGCCCGCCTTTAAGGCGCGGTTGTCCGTCCAGTCCCCGTTTACCGCCCAGCCCAAGCCGCCGGGATTGTGAAAGAAGAAGCGTTCTTTCCCACTCGGGAAATGAGTGTTGTTGCCGTGCACGCCACTCCAAGGCGTTCCGTCCAGTTCCACCCTGCCTTCGAAGCCGGCTCGCATGCTCAATAACTCGGTGTCGAACACCACCGACGCTTCGCGCGCCGCGCCCACTTTGATCGCGATTCCCTTCAGAGCGACCACATCGCCGCCATTCCGCGTGAGGATGGTATCCGCCTGAAATGGCCCGTTATCGACTTCCTTCCACCACTCGAGACGAGCGGCGGGGCGAGCGCCGGCTTGCGCAGTCGCGGGCACGGCCGCGCAACTATCGCGCAGGAAACAGGTCGCGAGGAAAGCGAAGACGCAGGACAGGACTACTCCGCCGGTTGCGTGGGGCATGGGGACGCGAAATGAATTCATTTTGTCCGCAGCGAAGCAAATGACTTCGCGCCGGCCGGTGATCACGTTGACGGGAACTTCGCACCATGCTCGGGCACAATGACCCAGCGACCAATTGGCTCCCGCGCCCCACCTCTTACCCACCATGAACTCCCTCCTGTCCCTCTCTCCCCTCGGCGCTGCTGGATGGTCCCTGTTATACCTGCTCTTCGGTGGTGGCATTCTCGGCGCGATTGTCATTTTCATTATTGCAAAAATCTTTCGCAAATAGCCCCGGCTCGGCGCGGTAACGGTGTTCTCGCGTCGGCAGCGAAGATAATTGTCGGGAAGTTGATGCTGCGCAGCCGGCAATTCGCCCCAGCCAGAGCCCGGGGACCGGGCGCCGTTGAAATTAATGTCGCCGTACTTCGCCCAACCTGTTGCCCTGTAGACTCCCGCTTTGATTACTGCCCCTGATTCCATCGCCATCATAGATGGCGCCCTCTGTCGACTGACCCGCTTCGGCGATCAAGCAGTCCGGCATAATCCGCTGGCGCTCTCGGTGGCGGAGTTCCGCCAGGGCCCGATGTGCTTTTACGTACGGGAGCACCCGTTCGGCCTGCTTCCCGGGCTACCCAATTTATACTGCCTCGACGGCGCCTTCCGCTTGCAGTGGATGGCCGAATGGCCGCACGCCACGGATCCGTGCGCGCGCATCCTCGACCAACAAGGCGACACTCTTGTGCTCGAGTCGACCCGTGGACTCGTCATTCGGCTGAACGCTCACACCGGAGCGCTCATTGACGTTCAGGAGCCCATGGCGGCTACCGGTTGAAGCGCCCTTAAAGTCCCGGGGGGGGGAACCGTAGCTGCAAGGGCTGTGATAACGTTCCGATTCACCCCCGAAGGATGCGCCAGAAGGTCAGTGCGCCGACCACGCCGACCATCGCAAGCAAGCTGGCGGCAGCGATTTTCCCCGCTTGGGAAAGCCCACGCCACTGGCTGATCGCCCATTGCCAAAGCGCGCGAATTTTCATTTCCGACCAATCCATGAAGCGCGCGATGGCGCGGGATTCGGGCGCCAGCAGCGCCCCCGTAATAAAAAAGAACACCACGGCCGGGCCCGGAATAAACACTAAGACAACGCCGATCGCGAAGGTGATGCCGGCCAGGAGAAAATTAATCCACCGCCGGGACGCGCCGCGGGACTCCGATTGCTGCGCCCATTCGTAGTGTTGCTCAAAGCGCCGACCCGGTCGTCCAAGCTTCAGATTCGCCAGTGAGCGTTTGAGGGCGGTGAGCATTACGAGCTAACCAGACCGGAATGACCGGGGTCCGTTCATCGAGGCTGACAGTTGGCACGGGGTCGCAGCAGGCCGACGTCACTACCCCGCACACAGGCGCCTACCCCATGGTCTCACGCGAGGTGGGCCGTTAAACTGCGAGCGTATCCAACCACACCCATGTCACCATCTCACAAAATCATCTGGTTCGTTGTTCTCGCCAGCGCCGTTCTTGCCGCGACCGGGTGCAACACCGCACAAGGCTTTGGCAAGGACGTTGAGAAAACCGGCGAAAAGATTCAGCAAAAGACCCGCTGATAATCTGCGGGACGGCGCGCGGCGATCAGGGAGTCGGACCACCGCCGACCCCACCACCGCGTTCTCGCCGCCGCTTGTTTTTGCCGTAATTTAAAGCTCGGTATACTTCTCTGCCCGGCCCCGTGCTTTCTCTACCGGGTACTTTTTCGCGTTCGCCGCCATCTTGGCCGTGATCGACGTCGCCACGTCGAGACCGGTTGAGTTCGCGAATTGCAAAGCATAAATCACCACGTCGGCGAGCTCGTCCGCGATCTGGCTGCGTTTCGCAGGATCGGCCGCAATGGCTTTCGATTGTTCGGGAGTGCACCAGAGAAAGTGTTCCATTAACTCCCCCGCTTCGGCGGCGAGAGCCATGCTCAGGTTTTTGGGCGCGTGAAACTGCTCCCAGTCGCGTTCGCGCACGAACGCGAGCAAGTCCGCTTTTAAAGCAGCAAAGGTGGCAGAGGAATCGGTGAGCGCAGCCATCTCCCCAGCTTGGATTCGCAGCCGCGCCACGCAACCCGCCGGTTCAAGAAAGAACTTGGCGCCCCGACGACAATCTGCAGGGTGAGGAAGTATCTTCATGACCGCGTCTTTTTCGCATCAGCTCCGCCTCGCAGGCGCCCACTTTATGGGCCGCCAGCAGCGCTGTGCCGCGAAGCGACCGGTCGTCATTTCCGTTTGGCATAAAACCGGCGCGGGCTTCCAGAACTAACCTTCCGCACTGCGGAACGCGTTTAGTCCCCTGAGCCCGGCGGTTACCAAACCACCGAGGGACGCTTCCGTAGTCGTTTTCCTCCCATGCATACCATCATTCATCCCCTCTCCTCGACGAGTCGCAAAACCAGCGCGGCGCCAGCGCTGAAGGAGTCGTTTCGCCAGCCAGGGTACGAATGTCATGAGATGCCGGATGCGGTGAGGCTCGTCGTCTATGTCCCAAACGTCAGCGCGTCCGGCGTGGAAATCGAGGGACGGGGAACCGACTTGACGGTCACTGCGCGCAAGCAGCACTTCGTGCGCGTGAACTGGCAGGCCCTCCACCTGGAAGCCGCCCAACGCGACTACCAACTGCGCCTTCGGCTTGGCGCGGGCTTCGACTACAGGACCATGCAGGCAGAAATCCATGACGGGATTCTCACCATCACGCTGCCCAAACGCGCGGGGGCGGAATCAGTTCGTCACCGCCGGGTTGCCTGAGTCCGTCGCTGCCGGGAAAGAGGAGCCGGAAGCGGTGTGCCGGGACCGCCGCTGCCCTCCAGCGAGCCCCGCCCTGCGGGCACTTGGACAAAGACCGCGCCTTACCGGCGCGGTCTCGTAGTCTCTTGGCACTTCCCAAAGCGAGGCCCAGCCTTCGGGCTGGGGCCGCGCCGAGCAGAGCCTCCCGCGAAGGAAGCCCGGCGTTATACTTTGGCCGTCGCGGGCTTGGGCTCAGCGTCTGAGTTCGAGCCTGCGAGGTGCACCGCGCGATAGCCACCAATCGATTTGAAGTAGAGCAGGATCGCCAGATAGATTAACGCCATCGTCGCCGGGATATACGAATCGGCCTTTAGCGTACGGCGGTCGCCGGTCTGGTCAGCCGCAACAATCTCCTTCTGCGCGGGTGTCGCGGTTCCGCCTTTCACGGCATCCTTGGCCGCGGAGAGCTTCTTGCCGTCGATCGCGTTCACTTCCGAAAAGAACAAGAACTTCGACGGCGAGGGAGCCTTCGCTTCGGCGTAAGCCGCCGCGTTGGTCGTCTCCAAGGTTTGTGCCGCAAAACGATCCTTGCCGTAGCCGAGGCCTGGACCACCGATCAGACCGGCGGACAACATGCCGATGCCCCCCATGATCGAGATCGCGACCGCCCCAGTTTGCGGATACCGGTCCGACACGACAGCCAGCATCGTCGGCCAGAAGAACGTTTTGCCGACCGCGTAAACGGTGAGCGCCAGGAACGCCAGGCCCACCGTCTGCGCCGCGCTTGTGAGCTGCAGGCCCACGCAGGCGAGGATCGAGCACACGAGCAGCAGCGCCACGGGCGAGAGCCCCATCTTTGTTTCGATGAAGTGGGCGCAGAAGCGCAGGCCGAACATCACGGCCGAAGTCCAGATCAGCAGCCACTTGCCTTGCTCGGAAGTAAACAGGTTCCCCGTGATGTTGGCGATCCATCCGTCGGTGCCGAGTTCGACCGCGCCCACCAAGGCGTGGGTGACGAAAAGCACAAAAAGCAGAATCGAGCCCATCGAGAAACGCGTCATGACTCCGACGGCGACCAGCAGCGCGCCCGCCACGCCATAACCCACTGCCGCCGGGAAGCTTTGCACGCCGAACAGACCGGCAAGCGGCCCCGACACAAATAAGCTCAGAAGATAGCAGGCGACCAATGCACCCAGCAGTCCGACCGGCTTGAGCATTTCACCGAAAATGGCGCCCTTCTGCGCGGCTTCGGACTTGGGCATCTTTTGGCCCATGAACATCAAACCGTAGACCACCGTTGGCACGAGATAGAGAGACAATTGGATCTTCCAACCGACCTGCATCTTGTCGTCCAGCACCCAGCTCACCACGGCGCCCGCAAGAATACCGACCGGCCAGCTCGCATGCAAAATATTGAGATAGTGCGTCCGGTTGTTCGGAAAGAGCGTCGCCACCAGCGGATTGGCGACGGCCTCCAGTGTGCCGTTCGCGAACGCGAAAATGAACATGCCGATCGTCAGCATTTGATAGGCGTTTTCCGGCGTGCTCGCGCCAAACGTCACGAATGCCGAGAGCACGTGACAGGCGAACGCGGCGATGACCAGCTTGCCGTAGCCGATCTTATCACACACGACCCCGCCGATGATGATGCCGAAGCAGAAGCCGGTAAAGCCCGCGCCGCCAATCGCGCCCAGTTGCGTCCCCGTAAAGCCGAACTCGCCGGCCCAATTGTCGAAAATCCCGCCGCGGATGCCGAAGCCCATGCCGGCGGCGAAAATTGCAGCGAAGCCGGCCCACAGGAGCCGTTTGGCATTGGAGGCGACCGCCTCGTTAAGTGAGTCGTTAGTCATAGAGATGATGGACGGGGTTGCAGATCAGGTAAGAAAATCCACAGGCAGGCACTGCGATGGAGCCCAACTCGTACGAACTCCACGGGGTAGCTGACTCCAGGAGGCAGACCGGGACATTGAGCAGGAGGTTTGAACTGGGCAAGGGCGCAATTTTGCAATGGCTCTTTTGTTGGTGACGGCGCCAAACGGCGCCGTAGCCCCGCGGGCACTCCTTGCAATCGGCCGAACGACACTCGTCGTCTGTTGCCCATGAAATCGGCGACATAACCCGTGAATGACTGCCCCAAACTCAGGCAGAGGAAGCACTGCACTTCAAAATAGTCGTTTTTTTCCAGAAACGAAACGGCACAATTTCCGGGATGGTAGGTCATGAAAAAGCTCAGATGAACTTCCGCGTTCCACACAATTGTCCGCCGCGCGCGTTTGCGGCTCCCGCTCATGTCAAGCCGAGCGTGTATGAAGACGTGCAGTGGAACCGGCCCGTTTTCAAGGCTCCACCTTTGGAGCGGTTTCTCGAGGGGTTCGATACCGCGGCGTTCGTTCACGAACTCCCCCGTGGCGATTTGATTCATCGATAGGCGCAAGTTGCAGCGGCGGTGGCTCCGCTCGCGCTAGCTTGGGAGGGGCATCGCCTCCGCCGCGCTGCCTGTCGCCACCTCCTCCACCGCTTACCATGGTTGTCGCCCATTGCATCCGCTGCTGCGCCGAATAATGCGATCGAACAGCGCGCTCTTGGAGAATTTGTTCGGAGGGGGCATCACGCACTCGTCGTCGGGACGGGGCCGTGCTGGCCGCGCTTTTAGCCGTCTTCCCCCTTTTGCGGAGCTTTCGGCGTCGGCGGCTTCGTGTTTGTCACCCAGTAGAGCGCGTTGCGGACCATCCGACGGTAACCCGGCAACTCCACCTCTTCGGCATAACCCAACCCGACATAAAAAACGCGTGATAACCCACGTTGCCGCGTCCACGCGACTGGCATCGTTCCCTTTTCGGTTTCCGCTTCCAGTAAAACGCTCACGTCGGGCGCAAAGTCGTTGTAACGAAAAATGTCCCGCCGGGTGGTCAGGGCCACGCCGACCTTGGTGGGATTTACCACGCCCTCCCAGATCGCGTGAGGTTTGAAAAGCAGCCGCTCCACATTGCCGAAATTCCCGGAGCCGTCGCGCGGGTACTTGGCGCCGAGCACTTCGGTGTCGAACTCAGCCCAGTTTTCCCAGCCATAACTCGTGGATCGCAGTGCGATGACCCCTTTGTCGGAGGCTACAAACTTCCGGAAGACATTGAGGTTGTGAGCGCCGAGATTTTTACGACGGATAAAAAGCACCGCGGCGTCTGCTTCGAGCAAGTGCTCCACGTTATTGAAACCCGTTCCCTGCGGATTGGCGACGAGCACCTCGCAAACCATCTGGTACTCCTTTTGAAGATGATCCGCCAACCCCCGCAAGGTTTCATCAGACCGATAGTCTTTCGACTCGTTCGCGCCAGAAACCAGGCAGACGCGCAGCGGGCGCGCAGGCGGCGATGACGTCTCCGCGGCAACGATTGAACCGGCGGGCAGAACCGCCAGGACAAAGCCGGCGAGCGTGACGCCCCGCCATAAGTGGCGCACGGCTATGAGGACCGGAGTCATGGGCATGGGGCTCGGGTTAAAGCGGCAAGCAAGAAGCGGCTCGAAGCAGGGAGGCACGGCGTCCTGCCGCGCGCGGAACCTTGGCTCGTCGCGTGAATCAGACGAGCAGGCCTTTGACGACTCGCGCGGCCGTGGTGCCAGTGAGTTTTTGGTCCAAACCTTGGTGCCGGAACGTGAGCCGATTGTGATCGAGTCCGAGCTGGTGCAGGATCGTCGCGTGGAAGTCACGCACGTGCACGGGATCGCGTACGGGATTGTAGGAAAATTCGTCGCTTTCGCCGTACACAATGCCGGGCTTGATTCCGCCACCCGCCGCCCACATCGAGAAACATTTCGGATGGTGGTCACGACCATAATTCTCCCGCGTCGAGGTCTTGCCTTCGGAATACGGCGTGCGACCAAATTCTCCGCCCCAGAAAACGAGGGTGTCGTCGAGCAGCCCGCGACGCTTCAAATCGGTGATCAGCGCATAGCTCGGTTGATCCACGTCTTCGCAGAATTTGGGCAGTTTTTCCGGCAGCTTGCCGTGATGATCCCAGCCGCGATGGAAGATCTGGGTGAAGCGCACGCCGCGCTCCGCCATCCGTCGCGCCAGCAAACAATTATTCGCAAACGTGCCGGGGATCCGCGAATTCGGCCCGTAAAGCGCAAACGTCTCCGCCGACTCGTTGCTCAGATCGGTGAGTTCCGGCACCGAAGTCTGCAGCCGAAACGCCATCTCGTAGGCTTCGATACGAGCATGCGTTTCCGGATCGCCCACTTCCTCGTAAGTCGCGCGATTCAACGCCTGCACGCCGTCGATGAGTTCGCGTTTCTGGGCACGATTCATTCCCGCCTGGTCATTGACGTACAACACGGGATCGCCGCCGTCCGTACGGAACGACACGCCGCCGTGGGAGGGCGGCAGAAACCCGCTGCCCCACAGCCGCGAAAAAATCGCCTCACTGGGATTATCCACCCACTTCGACGTCAGCACCATGTAGGTCGGTAGATTCTCGTTCATGCTGCCCAAACCGTAGGAAATCCACGCGCCCATGGACGGCTTTCCCTGTTGCGTGTTGCCCGTCAGCATCGCGGTCAGCGCGGGGTCGTGATTCACCGAATCGCCATGCATGGAGTTGATTACCGCCAACTCGTCGACGACCTTGGCCGTCCACGGCAGCAATTCGCTCACCCACGTGCGCGCCTTGCCGTGCTGGTTGAACTTGAAGGTGGATGGCTGCAGCGGAAACCGCGCTTGGGTGCCCGCCATGCCCATCCGCAGCTCAAATCCGCCCCCGAGGACCGACAGCGGCATGTCCATGTCGAACTGCATCTTCGGCTTGTAATCCCACGTATCCAGTTGAGATGGACCGCCGCACATCACCAGGTAAATGGCGCGCTTGGCTTTCGGCGCGAGGTGGGGAACCTGCGAAAGACCCGGGGCCAGCACGCCCTGACTGCCCGCTTGCGCGATCGCGCCGCTCAGGGAGCGGCCGAATAACGACGAAAGGGCGGCCACGCCGAGCCCCTTGCCCATCTGGCAAAAAAACTGGCGGCGCGTCTCGTTGCGGATGAACTCCTGGCGCAATCCTGCATCGATCTTGGGATCGAAGCTGGCCGGAATGTGATGCGGATCGCAGCGTAACTGGCTCATGGTCGTCACTTGTTGAGGGCCTGATCGGTGTTGATGAGTTGGTTGGCGACGACGGCCCAAGCCGCCAGGTCCCGTACGGGTAGCGTGGGGTCGATCGGGCTGTCACCTGATTGCAAATACTCTTTCGCCTTCGCTTCGGTGAAGCTCTGGCGGAAGCTGTCATACGACTGCAGCAGCACTTTTTTTTGCGCGTTTTTTAGGGGCGCGGTCAGCACCAACTCGGCCATGTAGTCGATTTTCTGCGCCGGGTTGGTGTCGGACTGCCGCATGGCGCGCGCCGCAATGTGTCGCGACGCTTCGAGGAAATGCGGCGAGTTTAGCGTGATGAGCGCCTGCAACGGGGTGTTGGTGCGTTCGCGTTGCACCACACACACGTCGCGGGCCGACATGTCGAAAGTCGCCAGCACCGGCGGGGTCGAAAATCGCTTGACGAAGGTGTACACGCTGCGGCGGTAAAGTCCGTCGCCGGAATCCTGCTGGTGCGTCTTGGTGTTGCTCCCCGTCATTGACATCGCCTCCCAGATTCCCGCGGGCTGGT
>JBEENF010000014.1:0-20310 GCA_041192325.1 Verrucomicrobiota bacterium | reverse complement strand
TGTGGATTTGGTCTATTGCGGCGGCGGCACAGGCGAACCCCGCGAGAACGTGCTCGACGTGCTGCTCGCGCCCGGCGTCAGCGTCGATTTTGCGCGCCTGACCCGCCACGTGTTTACCTCCTCCAGTTGCGGCATCTGCAGCAAGGCGACCATCGCGGCGGTGCGCGGGCAGTTTGCGCCGCTGGCGCATGCGCTGCATCCGACGCGCGCGACCTTGTTGGGTCTGCCGCCACAGTTGCAGGGGGCGCAAGCCGCCTTTGCCGCCACCGGCGGGCTGCACGCCAGCGCGCTGTTCGACGCGGACGGTCGGCTCCGTGTCGTCCGCGAAGACGTGGGTCGGCACAACGCGCTCGACAAGGTGATCGGCCACGCCTTTTTCGCCGGGCGGCTGCCCCTTCATGACGCCATCCTGCTCGTCAGCGGCCGCGTCTCTTTCGAGATTATGCAGAAAGCGCTGGCGGCCGGGATCCCGTGCGTCGCCGCGATTTCCGCCCCCACCAGCGCCGCGATCGAACTGGCGCAGGAGAGCGGCCAGACCCTGGTGGGATTCCTGCGCGGCGCGCGAATGAACATTTACGCCGGCACCTTGCCCGGGTGAAGCTGTCGCACCGCCTTCGCTCCTCTTGCAAATCATCCTTCCCACCGACTCGCCGACTGCGGCCCAAAATTGCCCGAACCCCGCGCAGCCCGCCACGGCGGGCTGCGCCCGCGTGCGCCGGACGGGCGTGGTGCCTTTCCTCTGGGTGACCGCGCTGGCGTTCGCCCTGCCAGCGCCCGGACGCGCGGGCGAAAGCGAATCGATGGCTGATCGCTCCCTGCGGCGCATCGTGGAAAAGCAAAAGGGCCTCTTTGCCGACGCGGCGAAACAGGGCGACAAACTCGACGAGGCGACCTTGCGCCCGCAATTGCAGGCGCTCACGCACGAGTACGAGCTGCTGTTGCGCGACAATCCCAAGTTTGCCGCCGGCTACGCCGCCTATGGCTACCTGCTCAGCAAGGTCGACATGCGCAAGGAAGCCGCGGCGATGATGCTCAAGGCGAACGAATTCGATCCCGATATTCCGCTGGTGAAAAATCAGCTTGGCAACTTCATGGCCGAGGACGGCAAACCGCTCCAGGCCGCGCCCTATTACATCGCCGCCATCAAGCTTTCCCCGAACGAACCGCTCTACCACTACCAGCTCGGCACGTTGCTCACGGAAGCGCGGGACGAATTCCTCAAGAGCGGCGAGTGGACGCGGGCGACAATCGACACCGCCATGTTCAACGCCTTCAAACGCGCGGCCGAACTCGCGCCGGAACGGATCGAATTCGCCTACCGTTTCGCCGAATCATTCTACGATCTGGAGCAGCCGGACTGGTCGGCCGCCCTCAACGCCTGGAGCGCCCTCGAAGAGAAGGCAACGACCCCGCTCGAGCGCCAAACCATGCGACTCCACGCGGCCAACATTTGCCTGAAGCTCGGCAAGCGCGAACACGCCCGGGCGTTGCTCGCCACCGTGGAAGACGCGTCCCTGCAGGCGCAAAAGCAGAAGCTCGCGCTCGAGCTCGTCCGCCAGCCGGCGAAATAACCGGCGGCCCCCGCCGCGGGGTCAGGGCGCGTACACCACGATCCGCGCGGCGACTTCGACGCTGTCCTGCTCGAGTCGCGCCTGGTTGGTCTGCATTGGCAGCGCCACCCCGTGAGACGTGGCGCCCGCGGCAAATCGCAACTGCGTGAGGCCACTCACGCGCACGGGCGCAGCGTTGGACTGCCGCAAATCCCCGCCCGTAATCCGCACGTCGGTCGCCGAGCCGAGCAAGAGCGACGGACTCGCCGTATCGGAAGCGTTGATATCGTGCACAAACACCGGGCCCAAAAACTGGACTCCCGGCGCGTAAATGCCGGTCACCCCGGAGGTGGCGAAGAAGCGGGCGTTCGCCGCGCGCACTCCCCCGAACTTTCCGGTCGGGCTGGCGATGGCAAGATAAGCGAGATCAGCGATGCCGTCATAGGTCACATCGCTGCGGAAGAGCGCCTGGTTGACGGCGTTGGCGCGCCCGACGCTGAACACCGAGACATGGGTCGTCTCATTGGCGCCGGTAATCACGATGCCCGCGTGACCTTTGCGATAGAGCGTCGCCTGGTTGTAGTTCGCCGGGGCCGCCGGGCCGGTCATCGCCTCCATTCGCAGCGAAAGCGTGCCCGCCCCGGAAAACTCCACCTGCACGATGTCATCCTGCAGGTCGATGAACGACACGCGAACCACCTGTCCGGGATCGGCGGTGACAGCCGACGCCGCGCCCTCCAGCAGGATCTGGTCGAAAATCTGGCCGTTCGGGTGCGTGATGTCCGCGCCCACTTCCGTGGCCGACCCGATCACTTTTACCGCCGAGGAAATACCGACGATCGCGGGCTCGCTGACGGTGGCGCCGAGCGCGTTCGCCACCTTCACCGTGTAGAGCCCAATGTTCGCGGGCGTGATGCCGCTCAGTAAAAGCGATCCGGCCACCGCGTGGCCGACCGCCTGGCCGTTAAAGCGCCACTCGTAGGTGAGCGGCGTGCCGCCGGCCGCGGCGAACGTGAGGCCGGCGCTCTGGTTGACCAGAACCGCGTGGCCCGCGGGCTGGGCCAGGATGGTCGGGATCGTCGGGGCGGGTAACACCACCAGATCGAGCGCAATCGCAGCGGAGCCCGCGGCGTTTTCCGCCACCACGGCAAGCGCGTAACGCCCGGCTGCCGTGGGCGTGCCGGACAGCACGCCCGTACTCTCGTTCAGCGTCAGCTCAGCCGGAGGCGCGTCAACGCGGTACCGCGACACCCCGTTGCGGGCGGCGAGCGCCAGCGTGAATGGCTGGCCCACTCGCGCCAGCGCGGCGCGGTTCGCGGTGAACACCGGAGCCGGCGCTGCGTTGGCTGGCAGCTCCGCGAAGTTGATATAGCCCACGAACATTTCGTCGTGCGTCTGTTCACCAAAACCCACGCGCACGGTGGCGTCGGGGTTGGCGGCATTCTGCCGCGAGTTGTCGAAGGCGCCGCGCGCGCGAATGACCGTCCCCGCCGGCAGACGCTTGGGTTCCTTGAAGCGGTATTGGGACTGCCAGTTAAAATCGTACTTGGGCACGCTCAGCAGCACTTCCGTCGTCCCATCGGGATAAAGGGCCTCATAGCGAAACCGCTTGCCGCGAAAGTGCATGTGCGGGTTGAGCTCGTAGAGCATCACGTCGCGCGTGGCGGACGGGGTAAAGGTCGCCTCGCGCTCGTACTCCGCGGCGCCCGGCAGCAGGTCGATGTCCGTCGTAAAGGCGGAACGCGTCTGCAGTTCCCGCGCCGGGGGCGTGGCCGCAAAATACAGTCCCAGTTGCGTCTGGTCCGTCTCGGCCTTGCCCGTGGTGGTGTAGTGCAGCTGAAACGTGACGAATGAGCCGGGCCGCACGCGCTTGCCGGTATCCGCGGGATAAAAGCTCTGCAGCATGCCCGGAACGTAACCGGCGAAAAATCCGCCGAGCCCACCCGCGTTGTTCAGGACGTCGAGCAAGGTGCCTTCGAAAACGAGGGCGTGGTGCACGACCGCTGCGTTGCCCGGACGCACCACGGCGGCGCGCAGCCAGCGCTCGGTCGTGATCGGCAGCGGCGCCATCACGTAGGTGTACGGCACCTGGCCGGTCGCGCGCAGCGTCTGCCGCGGGATGCTCACGATGAGGTCAGGCGGGCCGAGCGGCCAGTCGGCCGCTGCCGGCGGGGCGCTGGCGAGAGGATCGCCTCCACTGCCGCGCGGTCCGCCGGCGCGCGCCCACGTGAAAAGTGTCGCCCTGTCCTTCGGGGTGATGGCCGCGGCATTGGAAAAGGCGCCGAACTGCGCGTCCGCGTGCCACGGCGCCATCCGCTTGCTGAGCAGCGAGCTTCGGATCGAGCTGGCCCGCGCCTGCACATCGGCAAAACTGGCAAAAGCAAAGGGCGCAATGGCGCCGGCGCGATGGCACTCCACACAACTGCGCTGCAGAATGGGCGCGATGTCGGTCGCATAGTCCGGCACGCCGGCGGAGGGCAGCTCCAGAACCGGCGCGCTCGCCGGCAACGCCACGCGCGAGGCTGCGACCGGCGTGCCCGCCACCACCGCCGCGGCGGCTTCGGCCGCAAACGCCGTCGAAGCCGGCAGCAACCCGGCGGGATCGGCGTCATCGAGCGGCCCGCGATAGGCGAGGGTCCAGGTCGACGTTTTGATCACAAACGACTCCCCCTGCCGGGTGGCGCCATACTCCGCAGCCACCATCTGCGCATCATCGATCAAGACTGGGATGTCACTGCCCGCGGCCGCCTGCGCCGCGGCCATCGCGGCGCGGTCTGCGCCGAGATTGGACTCGATCTGCCACACCACCACGTCCTGCGCGGAAAACCGCTGCCGCAGGGAACGCAAGGCTGCCGCGGTCAACGCCGCGCGCGGGCTGTCCACCCCGGTGAACACCAGCACGATGGCCTTGGCCCCGGACTGGTAATAGAGATCGCGCGTCACCCCGAGATGGTCGGTGAGTTTGAAATCGGTGACATAGCCTCCGGGGTTGAGGGGTGCCGCCGGCTGCTCGGACCCGTGGGAGCCTTCGTGGGCGCGCACTGTCGTCAGGGCCAAAACGAGCATTGCGCAGAAAAAGGAGCGGTGGATCACCCCGCTATGCTGAGCGATCCGCCTTTTTTTTCCAGCCAAAGCCTTCGCCGTGGTCGAAAGTGGACGCGGTCGGCGGCTTCCGGAGTTTGCCGCCAGGATCTCCCGGGCCTGCGCCCGCGCTTGCGCTGGGCCCGGCGTTCCCCGCAAGCTGGCGATTTCGTAATGTCACTCCTCGACAAATTCGAACGCGCCCTGGGCCGCTTCGCGATTCCGAACCTCTCCCTCTACCTTATCGTGGGGCAAGTGTTTGTGCTGTTCGCGACCATGCTGCAGCTCATCGATCCCGAGAAACTGCTCTACGCTCCCGTGCTGGTGACGGAACTGGGCGAGTGGTGGCGCATCTTCTCGTTCATGTTCATGGCGCCTATTCCCGGCGGCATGCTGGGCTTCGTGTTTCTGGCGTTCTACTGGTACCTCTTCTATCTGATGGGCAACGCGCTGGAGCAGCAGTGGGGCGTATTCCGCTTCAACGCGTTTATTTTTCTTAGTTACGCGCTGACGGTGGCGCTGGCCTTTCTGGCGCCCGGCTCGGCGGTGACCAATACCTTCATCCTGGGTTCAGTGTTCATCGCGTTTGCCTACCTCAATCCGGATTTCGAGCTGACGCTTTTCTTCGTCCTTCCCGTTAAGATAAAATGGCTCGCGCTCATTGCCGTGGCGCTCGGCGGCTACCGTTTCGTCGTGGGACCGTTGTCGATCAAGCTGCAGACGATCGCCGCGGTCATCACGTTCCTGATCTTCTTCGGCCGCGACATGATGTCGGCGGCCCGTTATCGCCAGCGGCGATCGGCCAAGGCCGCGGAACGCGCCGCCGCCTTGGACGAACCGCGCCACCGCTGCCACGTCTGTGGCAAGACGGACAAGTCTCACCCTGACCTCGACTTCCGCTACTGCTCAAAATGCGCGGGCGACCAATGCTACTGCCCGGAGCACATCCACAATCACGCCCACGTCGTGTCGGCCGATGACGCGAAAGCGCACTGATCCGTTCGCGGCGGCCGCGGGGCTGACCACGCCGGGCGACTGGCTGCAGTTCGCCGAAAAACTTTACGCGCGGGAAAAGGTCGCGCTGGGCCAGGTGGCCACCAACGCCCACGACGAGGCGCTGTACTTGCTCCTGCACGCGCTGCAGCTCCCGCTCGACAGCGACGCCGGCGTGCTCCGCCGCAAACTCACCGCGGCGCAACGCCGCGCAATCCAAGCCATTCTGCGCCGCCGCGTGCTGGAACGCGTGCCGGCCGCCTACCTCACGCGGGAGGCGTGGCTCGGCCCGTATCGGTTTTACGTGGACGAGCGCGTGATCATTCCCCGCAGCTATTTCCTGGAGATCATCCCGGCGCAACTGGATGCCTGGCTGCCGGCGGGGACCAAAGTGCGCCGCGTGGCCGATGTGTGCACCGGCTCGGGCTGCCTCGGGATTTTGCTCGCGCATCACTTCACCGGGGCGCGCGTGGACGCCTGCGATCTTTCGCCCGCTGCCCTGGAAGTGGCCAAACTCAACGTGGCCGAACACCGGCTGGGCCGCCGCGTGCGCCTCCACCTCTCTGACGTCTTCGACGGCGTGCCGCCCGGCCGCTACGACGTAATCCTGAGCAATCCGCCGTACGAGCCCAGCGCGCTGGTGGACGTCCAGGCGCCGGAATTCGCCGCGGAGCCACGCATGGCGCACGACGGCGGCCGCGACGGATTGGAAATCATTCGCAAGCTGCTGCGGCAGGCGCCCGCCCGGCTGCAACCCCATGGCATTCTGGTGATCGAAGCCGGGGGACTGCGGGAAAAAATTGACCGCGAATTCGCCGCCTTCCAGCCGCACTGGCTGCACACTGACGACGGCTCCGATTGCATCGTGCTGTTTCAAGCCGCGCGGCTCGGTTAAAGCCGCGCGAGCCAAGGCAGAGGGCGAGGGCGTGAAGGCTCACGGGCGGCCCGTGACCGAAAAATGGGCTTTAACGCGCCGCCACGTCCTTTGGCTTTGTCGTCATCTCGAAGTCATCGGTGCGGAATGGCGTCACGGGCAGCCCGTCGTCCGAGAAGAGATTGCAGACCGGATTGTCCGCCCAGGCGTAACGCACCGCCACCGGGGCGGCGACCTGATCACTCGTCACTTCCACCTGGTTCGGCGCAATCACCCGTCCCTTTGCCCCGTGCCACTGGCGGTCCGCGCCGCAGACCGCAAAACCCCGCGCTTCCGCGACATCGAAGGGCCGCAGCCTGCTGCCGAAGCAGTCGAGCGTGACGACCGCTTTTGCGCCCTGAATGGTCAGGCTTTTGAATTCCGGACTGCGGTACGGCAGCTTCAGGCCGTAGTCCTTCACGAGCGCCCAACGCACCAGCCGCGCGGCCACGTCGTGCTTGTTGCGCGGGTGGATGTCCTGGCCTTCGCCGAGATCGATGATCACCGCCTGGCCGGTCCCCGCCAGCCGCAACGTTTTCGTCTGGGTCTCGCGCAATTCCGCCCAGGCGCTTTCGCCGTCCGCCGGCTTCTCGGCCATGTAATCCGCCAACTGCACCCAGTAGAATGACAGGGGCTGCCCCCACTCCTTCCGCCATTGTTCGATCAGGAAGGGGAACAACTCGCCATGCTCGTAGGCGCGCGCGGCGTTCGACTCCCCCTGATACCAGATGACGCCCTTCATTCCGTATCCCCGCGCTGGATTCACCATGCCGGCAAAGATGTTGCCGGGCCGCGCGTTGCCGGTCAGCCAGGCCAGGGGGTCGCGCGGCGGCGTGGCCTTGGCGGCCCTGGCCTTCTCGCTGGCCGCTTTCCAGTCGGCCATTTGCCGGGCGACCGAGGCCGGATCCTGCAAATCCGCCTCCCGCGCCTTCGTTTCGGCCAGGAGGCGCGCAAAACGGGGGTCGCGCTCGATCGTCTCGCGGCGAATCCACGCCTGCGCCGCCGAGCCGCCCCACGCATTGTCGATCAGGCCGACCGGCACCCCCACGATTTCGTGGATGTAGCGCCCGTAAAGGAAACCGACCGCGCTAAAGACCTTGGCCGTCGCTGGGGTCGACGCGCGCCACTGACCTTGGAAATCACTCTTCAGCTCCTGCGTGCCCACCAGGGGCACCGAGATGAGCCGCAGATTCGGCAGGTTCGAAGCGGCCGCCTCGAGGTCGCCATTCCAATCGCGTTCGAGCTTAAAGCCCATGTTCGACTGGCCCGAGCACATCCAGACTTCCCCCACGAGCACATCGACCAGCTCACGCTGGGTCGTACCCGCAATCCGCATGGTCTGGGGCGTGGCGTTGGCCGGCACGGCCGGCAGCGTCACCGTCCACTTTCCGTCCGACCCGGCCGTCGCGGTCTGGCTTCGGCCGGCGAAAGTCACCGTCACTTTCGTGCCCGGCGTGTCCCAACCCCAGATCGGATTGGCCTGCTTCTGCTGCAGCACCATGTGGTCGCCGATTATGGCGGGAAGTTTGAGTTCAGCGCGCAACGCGGACGCGCCAGCGCAGCCAAGGGCCAGGAGGAGCCAGAGTTTTTTCATGGGGAGGGGCGGCAGACACGCGGCGCACCAGCGCGCCGCCACCCTACCTTGCCCGGCCGCGTGCCCGCGCGTCCACGGAAAAAAATTTCTGCGTTTGAGCCGGCGGTGCGGGGAGATTTACCCTCTCCGGGATTGAAAGCGCGCGCGCAACCGGCCACGACTCTCCACCCGGGCGTCCTCGTGCCGGCGCTGCCGGGTTCCGTTTGCCCAATCGCCTTCCCCATCGTTCGCATGAAAAAATTCCTTTGTTTCCTTCTCGGCGCGTGCGCTGCCACCGTCTTTGCGGCCGCCCCGGCGAGCCCGCCCGCGACCTCCGGCCTGCGGGCCGGCGCCGCCACCAGCAACATCACGCCCATCCTGGGCGCCATTATCGTGGGCGGCTTTGCGCCGTATCCTTCGGAGCATGTGCACGACGAATTGCACGCGCGCTGTCTGGTGCTGGATGACGGCAAGACCAAGATCGCGCTCGTGGTGTGCGACGTGCTCGGCATGCACCGCAGCGTCAGCGTGGAAGCGCGCCGGCTGATTCACGCGGCCACGGGCATTCCGCCCGAGAACGTGCTGATCTCCGCCACCCACACCCATTCCGCCGGCAGCGTCGTGGGCGAGAACCGCTATCTTTCCGACCAGGTGCTCGACGAAAATCAGCGGTTCACCGCGCGGCGCATTGCCGACGGCGTCCGCCGCGCGGCCAATCTCCTGCGCCCGGCGGAAATTGCCTTCGGCACGGTGGAGATCCCGGAACACGTCAACAACCGGCGCTGGCACATGCGCGAGGGCAGCAAGGGGCTGTTAAATCCCTTCGGCAAAATGGACAAAGTGAAGACGAACGGGCCGTCCGGCAGCCCCGAGATGATCGAGCCCGCCGGGCCGACCGATCCGACCGTTTCCTTTATCGCGGTGCGGGAGCCGAACGGCCGGCTCATCTCGGTGTATTCCGCCTATTCGTTGCACTACATCGGCGGCGTCGGCGCGCGGCACATTTCCGCCGATTACTACGGCGCCTACTGCGAGGCCCTCAAGCGCCTCCAGCCGGCTGCCGGCGACGCCCCTTTCGTGGCGATCATGGCCAACGGCACCAGCGGCGACATCAACAACACGGATTTCCGCCAAGCCCGCCCGCGCAAGCCCCCGTATCAACATTTGCAGGACGTGGGGAACGACGTTGCCACCAAGGTCAATGCCGCCGTCGCCGGCGTGACGTGGCAGAAAAGCGCGGAGCTTGGCGCGCGCTATCGCGAGGCTCCCATCGCCTGGCGCCCGGTGGAGGCGGAACTGCTCGCATGGGCAAAGGACGTCGAGGCCAAGGCCCCGCGACTGCCCAAGGGCGACATCCCCGTGGGAGCCAAGTGGCCCACGACGCCCGATTGGGTGCAGAAAGTCAGCTATGCCGGCCGGGTCCAATTGCTGGCCCAGGCCGGCGCCCAGCCCGCCAAGGCGCCGCTGCAGATCCTCCGCATCGGCGATATCGGGATCGGCAGCATTCCCTGTGAGACGTTTGTCGAAATCGGGCTCGAATTCAAAAAGCGCAGCCCGTTCGCGCATTCGTTCCTGGTCTCGATCGCCCATGGTTATTTCGGCTACCTGCCGACGCCGCGGCACTTCGCGCTCGGCGGCTATGAAACCTGGCCCGGCACCAATTACTTCGAGCCCCAAGCTTCGGTGAAGATGCTGGATCAGCTCATGGAAATGGCGGCTGACGCCAAACGCAGCGCCCGGTAAGGCGCGCCACTTGAAGCGATCGCCGGGATCGCGCGGGCGATTTCCGGCGAAGTTCCCTGACAACCACCGGTTCGGCTTCACGCTGCGCCGTATGCCCCCGCCCCTGCTGCCGCGCCCCCTCCGGCTCCCCCTGCTCTGCTGTATCTTTGGGTGTCGGGATCGCCCCCTTGTCTGCGGCGCACTGGCCCGGATTTCGCGGCCCCCACGGCGACGGGGTGGCCGAAGGCGTTCATGCGCCGGTGGAGTTCGGCGCCACCCGCAATGTGGTTTGGACCGCTGACCTGCCCCCGGGCCTCTCCGGCCCCGCCATTTGGGCTGACCACATTTTTCTGACCGGCGCTGACGAAAAAAACGTCATCACGCTCTGCCTCGATCGCGCGACCGGCAAAACCCGGTGGGAGCAAAAAGTAGCCGTCGCAAAAATGGAGTCCGTGCACCGCGTGAACTCCCGCGCCACGCCCACCGCCGTCACGAACGGCAAGGCGGTCTTCGTTTATTTCGGCTCCCTCGGCGTGCTCGCGTATGATTTCGCGGGCCGGGAACTGTGGCGAAAACCACTGCCCGTTCCGAAGACGTTTCAAAACCAGGGCACGGGTACGTCGCCCGTGCTCATCGACAACAAACTGATCGTCTTTCTCCAACTTGGAAACGACTCGCGACTGCTGGCGCTCGACCCCGCCAACGGCGCCGAGCTTTGGGCGGCGCCGATGCCCGTGCACAACAACACGTATTCGACCCCGGTCACTTGGCAGGAAAACGGGCAGAGCTTCGTCGGCCTGGCCTGCGCGGCCCGCTTCACCGCCTTCCGCGTCGGCGACGGACAGGAGTCCTGGTGGATCAACGAAATCGGCTATCAGGCCTGCAGCACGCCGGTCGTACTGGGCGATCGCATCCTGATCGCGGCAGCTGGGGTGCAGGGCGAAGCCGCCAACATCACCCCGCCACCGACCTTCGACGAGGCAGCCCAAAAATTCGGCCGGGATGGCGAGGGCCTCATCGCTTACGACACCATTCCCAATGATCTGCTTTTCACCGATCGCCACACGTCCGGCGGTCAGGGCAACATGACGCTCAAAGGCGCGTTGCGCTATTTCGGCAAGGTCAAGGCCGGCGACAAACTGGACCGCTCCCAGTGGGAGAAAGCGCGGGAGCGTCTCACCCAGTTTGGCACGGGCCACATGAACCGGACAGTCGTTCTCTGCGCGCGAACCGGCGGCCAGGACGACGTGACTGCATCGAGCATTATCTGGAAGGAAACGAAGGGTGTGCCCGAGGTGCCTTCGCCGCTCGTCTGGCAGGGTCGCGCCTATTTTATCCGCAGCGGTGGCGTGCTCGTGTGTCGCGACATCGAAACCGGGCGGCTGGTTTATGAAGAGCGCATTGGCTCGCCCGGCGGTTATTACGCTTCGCCCGTCGTGGCGGGCGGACGGCTGTATTTGATCTCAGATCAGGGAACAGTCACGGTCGTTAAATGCGGAGACACTTTGGAAGTGCTCGCGCGCAACCGCCTCGGCGAGGCCGTGACGGCGTCGCCCGCGATTTTGGACAACACGCTTTACGTGCGCTCGGCCCGGCGACTTTGGGCTTTTGCCGCCCCCCAGAACTGACTCAGCCCCGGTGGCCCGCGTGGTCATGCGCTCCCACCCCGGCACGCGCTCGCGCCGCGTGCGGCCTTCCCCGGCGGAGTCCCCCCGTAATGTCACGGCGGCGAACCCTTGGTCCGAGATCGTGAACGGCCCCCTCCCCTTCCTGCGGCTTCACGGTTGCGCCACCAATACTCCGCCCGATTTTCGCAGCAGATCGAAACGCGCCGTTACGAGGGTGAACTTTCCGTCGTCGCTGTCGGTCGCGTTTTCGAGGCTTCCACCGCTCACGCGATACGCGCCGCGCGGCAGGACAAACGTCGCGCGGGCGGCGGAAAAATCTTCCTCGAGATCGTTGCGAAAACGCGCCGTCACCCGACGGTGCGTGCCATCGTTAGCCGGCTCGTAGCTCACCGCCACGGGCGCCGCTGCGCTCCGCGCAAACGGCACGGGCGCCGTGGCATGACCGCGATACGTAAAGGAGACGGGCTGGCCCGCTTGGAAACGAATCACCCGGAAGCTGTCGCTGTTCGATTTGCCGACCCGGAGCGTGGGTGTCGCGCCCACCCTCGCCACCACGGGTCCGGGGCCGTGCCCATAATGGATCAACGCCACCGCATGCCGGTCCAGCAAGTCGCGCACCGGCGCGTTGGCTTCGAACGCGTTCAGGATCCTGAGGCGCGTTCCGCTCCGCGCGCGCAAGAGTGTGTCCACCTCGACGGGGTCGCGATCCCACGCGTGCCCGACGTTCACCACGGTGAAGGCCGTGCCGAAATCCACGGCGCCCACCGGTGCTCCGAACCACGGGCCCGGCTCCGGGCCACGGTGATTGCCAAAGTTCACGACGAAGGGCATTTCGAGCCCGTGGAGCGCGCCCGCGGCGTAGGCCGGATTTCCTTCGTTCGATACCAGCACCATGTCGGGCGCCAGCAGGTTCGCCACCGTGACGAGCCGCTCGACGTATTCCGCCTGATACTGCCCCCACGTATCCAAATGGCCCCACGAAACGAAAACCGGATCGGCGGCGAAGCCCGTGACGATCGACACCGCGCGCGGTGAAACCAGCGTGCGAACGCCGCGTTCGTCCGCGAGTTCCACCGCCAGATCGTAGGAGCCAGGGGGAGTGTCGGCGGGAACCGTGATCGTTCCCTCGCGATGATAATAGAACGCCGCCGCCGCGTCCTCCGCGAAGGCGCATCCGCGGGAAATCACCGCCGGTCCCACGCGGCGCACGAGGCGAACGCGGCGGATCTCCGCGCGATTTGCTTCGAAGCGCGCGCGGAAGCTGCCACCCGGCAGGCGCACGGCCGCATGGCCCATCACCGGAAACGTAAACGCGTCCTGCGGCACATCGCGCTCCCGCTCGAGGTACACGGCGGGCAGGCTCGTTTCCTTTCCCGCCCGAATCGCGATGTCTCCCGCGTGGAAAGTCGTCCACCCGGAAGCGCGCAGTTCCAGCGAGTACCCCTCGCCGGGTGGGAGCGCCGCGAGCCGGCAGGCGCCAGTCAGCCAGTTGCGCACGAGGGTATCGCGCACCACGCGACCGCTCTGGCGCAGCACGGCGCGCACATCGAGCAAGCCGCCGTTCTGCGCGCCGCTCACGACGAACGCCAGCGCGCCCACGGGTTCATCTCCCACGCGCAGGCCTCGGATGCGCGCGCCCGCGCCGCCCGCCTTCACCCGATGCACCAGGCGAACGCGACCGGTTCGGACGCGGTCCCATTGGGCGAGCACGATCTCTCCGGCCGCTTCACGGGGACGGATCTCCCCGACCCGCTCACCGTCGAGATAAACCTCCAGGGTGCCCAGCTCCGGCGCGCCGTAATTGTTCGGCGGCGTCAACGTGTCGAGGCAGAGCACCACGGATCGCCCGGCAAACGCGCACTCGAGCGCCGCGCCGTCCTCCCTCGTCGCCAACGCGGATTCGGCGGCATATCGGTGGCTGTTCCATTCCCACCGCCCCGTCCGCTGGACCTGCGTCGCGTCGCCGGCCGGGATCCACCGCTCCGCGCCGTGCGCCGCAGCGAGGGTAAGCGCGGCCATCGTACCGAGGGCCAACCACGTTTGGTTCATTGTGCCCACGGTTACTTCGTCAGCGCGTCAAAGGCCGCCTGTTGGAACACCCGGCGCACCTCGCTCGCGTCGCTGTTGGGAAAATTCGATCGCTGCACCATCAGCACGTAGGCCACGCCGCGCAACGGATCAATCCACGCCTGCGTGCCCCAGGCGCCGCCGTGACCGAAGGAGCCGGGCGACAACATCGCCATGCCTTCATGCGGCCGGCGCTGGATCGCGGTGGCGATGCCCCAACCGTAGGCGGCGCCGTGTTGGCCCAGCGCCTCGGATTGGAAGAATCCCGTCGGCAGGTCGCCCGTGTGCGGCGTGGTCAGGAGCTTGAACGCCGCTTCGCTCAGGTAGCGCCGGCCTTCCCACGTGCCCCGATTGAGCAGCATCTGGCAAAAGCGCGCATAGTCCGGCGCCGTGGAATAGAGCCCGCCATTCCCCTGCGGCGGACGATCGCGCCCGCCGTACTCGGGCCGTGGCGCCACCGGCTCCAGCGCCCCCGTGTCCTTGTTCTTCGCATACGCGGTGACCCGTCGCGACTGATCGGCCGCGGCGGGGTAAAACGTCGTGTGCTTCATCCCCAGCGGCCGCGTGATGCGCTGCTCCACAAAGACATCGAAGGCAAGGCCGCTGACGATCTCGACCACGCGCGCCGCGGTGTTGATGCCCGACTGGCAGTACTGCCACCGGGCGCCGGGCTCGAACCGCATCGGCGCCACCAGACAGGCGCGTGTGAGGTCTGCCAGCGTCCGGGCGGCGCGCGCGCTGTCACCGCCCGCTTCGCCCAAGCCGGAGGTGTGCGTCAGAATCTGCGTGAGGGTGAGATTGGCCGCCTGACCGGAGGGCGTTCTGAGGGCCGCGAACTCCGGAATGAATTTTGCCACCGGGTCGGTGACCTGCAATTTACCCTCGTCGTGCAACATCATGAGGGCGACGCCGGTGATCGGCTTCGTCATCGACGCGATCCAGAACTGCGCGTCCGGCTGCATGGGTTTCTGCGCGGCGATGTCGGCGAAGCCGGTCGTTTCCTGGTGCAGGATTTTGTCGGCCGAGACAACGAGCGTGACCGCCCCGGCAATTTCTTTCCGGTCGACCATCTGTTGGAGGACAGCGCCCACTCCGGGCAAACGCGGCGGACTCGCGGCGAAGAGGAAAGCCGGCGCAGCCAGCGCGATGCCGCACAACGCCACCAAAAAACGTTCGGGGTGCATGGCCCAGCAATAGCCGCGGTAACCCCGCGGGCAATACGCGTCTGGGGCGCTCAAAAGCGACGGCGCACCCCTGCCGCCGTTCGGACCGACGGAGGTTCATGCATCCGCCCGCGGCGTCGCCAGAGCAGAAAGGTGGCTCCAGTCATGGGAGCCCGTGGCGCCGTTCACTGCGCCCGGCGGGCGCGTCTCAGACCAACCAGCCCGTCAAGGCTGAGTGGCGCCCTTGGCGTCCACCTTCCGCACGGGAAGGCCAGCCTTGGTCCAGTCCTTCAACCCTCCGGCATTCGCCACTTTCACCCCTTTTTCGGCCAGAGCCGCTGCGACGGAACCCGAGCGAGCGCCGGAGCGGCAGTACAGGATCACCTGCTTGTCGCCGTTCGTCGCGAGGAACTGCTTCCATTGCTTCTGGTCGCCGTCGAAATCGCTTTTCGGCAGCAAAACCGCCGGTTTTGCCACTCCCCCCTCGGCCCATTCCGCGGGCTCGCGCACATCAACCAGAACGGCTTTGCCTTCGGCGACCAAACGGGACGCCTCCGTCACATTAATTTTCGGCGCGTCCGCGGCGAGCGCGAACGTGGTGGCGAACAGGGAGAACAAGGCGACGAGATGTTTCATGGCGAATGGGAGAAAAGGTAAACCTAAGCGTACGCGCCGCCGGGGAAACCGCAAACTTTACCCCGCGGGTCACGGGGAGGGCGCTGGCCGGTTCGCGGGCGCGTGCCGAACCCGCTCGCCATTTATCGGTCTTCAGTGACTCTGGGCGGAGTTCTCCAACCCCGCTTTTCGCTTTCTCTCGTGAGCGCCCCGTCCTCTTCTCCCTCCCCCTCGCGCATCCTGGAGCAACTGCGCCGGTCTCCCGCCGAAAAAGTGAAAGTCGCCGTCGCCGACCTCGACGGCGTCCTGCGGGGCAAATATCTGAGCAAAGCAAAATTTCTCTCGGTCGCGGAGGCGCCGCCGAACGGGGGTTTTGGTTTCTGCGATGTCGTGCTCGGCTGGGACATGGCCGACCAGTGTTACGACAACACCAAGCTCGTCGGTTGGCACAAAGGGTTCGGCGACGCCATGGCCCGGGTTGATTTGCGCACCCACCGGGAGGCGCCGTGGGAAGACAACACGCCTTTCTTTCTCGGCGAATTCGTCTGGCGCGGAGCGGACGGAAAAGCCCGCGAAGCGCCTCATCCCCTCTGCCCGCGCCAGGTTCTCAAACGGGTGCTGCGGCGCGCGGAGAAACTGGGCTTCCAAGCGATGTGCGGCATGGAATTCGAATGGTTCAATTTTGCCGAGACGCCGCAAAGCTGGGCGGCCAAGCAGTACATTCGCCCCGAGCCCATCACGCCGGGGATGTTCGGCTACTCGCTCCTGCGCACCAGCGACCCGCGGGGTTTTTTTCGCGCCTTGATGGACGATTTGCCGCGCTTCGGCATTCCGATCGAGGGACTCCACGCGGAGACCGGCCCGGGCGTTTACGAGGCGGCGATCGCGTTTTCCGATGCGCTCGAAGCGGCGGACCGCGCCACGCTTTTCAAGACGGCAACCAAGGAAATCGCGCTGCGCCACGGCGCGATGGCGAGCTTCATGGCAAAATGGAACGCCGCCCTGCCGGGCTGCAGCGGGCACATTCATCAAAGCCTGTCCGATGGAAAAAAGAACCTCTTCCACGACCCGCGCGGCCGACACGGCATGAGCCGCTTGTTCGAAAGCTTTGTCGCGGGTCAAGTGGCGTGCATGATGGATTTCGGCCCCATGATCTGGCCCACCATCAACAGCTACAAACGCCTGGTCGATGGATACTGGGCGCCGGTCAAGCCGACTTGGGGGATTGATAACCGCACCGCGAGTTTCCGCGTCCTCGCCGGCTCGCCGAAATCCACCCGACTCGAAACCCGTTGTCCGGGAGCGGATGTAAATCCGTATCTCGCCATGGCCGCGGTCCTGGCAGCCGGGCTCCACGGCGTGGAACAGGAACTGAAACTCGAAGCTCCGCCCATCCATGGCTCGAACGAAGGCGCCGAGAACATCCCGCGCGCGCCGCGGACCCTGATCGAAACAACGCGTATTTTCCAAAGGTCCGCCATCGCCCGGGATTGGCTGGGCGATGACTTCGTGGATCATTTTTCGGCCAGCCGGGAGTGGGAGTGGCGGCAATGGCTCGATGCCGTCACCGACTGGGAACTGAAGCGTTACTTCGAGATCATCTGAGCCCAGCCCACGCCGCCATGAATGAATCATCGGGCCGTTGCCCGGGGTCGCACCCCGAGGCTTCTCCGCCGCCCTCTTGTTGTTTAAAGTCATGACCACCACGTCTGCACCCAGTCCCGTGCACCAGTTTTCTTTTCCCACGGCCATCAGTTTCGGCGCGGGCGCGCGCCGGCGCGTGCCCGAACATTTGCGGACCGCCCAGGTGAAGCGGCCGCTCGTGGTCACCGACCAGGGAGTCGCTTCGTTGCCGATGACCGGCGAGTTGATGGACGGCCTTCGCGCCGCCGGCCTCCATCCCGGCCTGTTCGGCGGCGTGCGGGGAAACCCAACCGCCGGCCAGGTGGGAGCCGGCGTCGCGGCCTATCGGGTGCATGACGCCGACGGCATCGTCGGGCTCGGCGGCGGCGCCGCGCTGGATGTGGCGAAAGCGGTGGCCCTGATGACCGGGCATGAGGGCGACGTCTTGGAGTATGCGTGGGACCATCCGCACGTGCGGGCCATCAAACATGCCTTGCCGTGGCTGATCGCGCTGCCCACCACGGCCGGCACCGGCTCCGAGGTCGGTCGTTCCGCCGTGATTTCTCACGACATCACGCACGTCAAAAAAATCATCTTCTCGCCCGCGCTCCTCCCCAAAGCGGTCTTCGCCGATCCGGAGCTCAGCCTCGGCTTGCCGCCGCACCTCACCGCGGCCACCGGCATGGATGCGCTCGCCCACAACGTCGAAAGCTATCTCTCCCCCGCGTATCATCCGCTCTGCGACGGCATCGCGCTCGAAGGCGCGCGGCTCGCCGCCCGGGCCTTGCGCGTGGCGGTTCACGAGGGCAGAAATCTCGCCGCGCGCTCGGATATGCTGATGTCTTCGCTGATGGGGGCGGTCGCCTTCCAGAAGGATCTCGGGGCCGTACATTCGTGCGCGCATTCACTCGGGACGGTTTTGAACCTGCACCATGGTCTCGCGATCGGCGTCATGTTCGATCACGTGATGCATTTCAATGAACTGGCCGCCGCGGTAAAAATGGCCGAGCTCGCACGGGTCTGCGGTGCGGGTACCACCGCCGGCGATTTCACCGCGTGGCTGGGCCAATTGAAGAACGACATCGGCATACCCGCCACGCTGGATCCCCTCGGCGCCACGCTCGGGCACCTGGCGCGTCTCGTCGAGGTCGCGCTGGCCGACACCTGCCACCGGACCAACCCCCGCCCCTGCAGCCGCGACGATTTTGAAATGCTTTTCCGCCAGGCGCTCGCGAAGTGAGCGACGCTTCACCGTTCGCTCCGAATGCGCCATGCCGACTCTCCCCGTCATCAACCCCGCCACCGGCCAGCTGATCGATTCGCTCGCGGCGGACGACCGCGCCAGCGTGCGGGCCAAGCTCCAAGCCGCGCGCGCGGCGCAACCCGCGTGGGCCGCGGAGCCGTTGCGCGCCCGCCTCGCGGTCGTTCGGAAATTTCGGGCGGCGGTGGTCCGCGAAATGGAAAGCCTCGCCCTCACGCTGACCACCGAGACGGGCAAACCCATTGCCCAATCCCGGAACGAGCTGAAAGGCCTGTTGCCGCGCCTGGATTTTTTCCTCGCGGCAACACCGCGCGCCATGCGCCCGGAACCGGTTTTCCGCGATCGCGCGGCGCGTCTTACCGAACGGATCACTTGGGAACCGCTGGGCGTCATCGCCAACATCTCCGCGTGGAACTACCCCTATTTTGTGGGCTGCAATGTGATCATTCCCGCCCTGCTCACGGGCAACGCCGTGCTCTACAAGCCCTCGGAGTTGGCGGCGCGCACCGGCCTCGCCATTACGCGCTTGCTGCGGGAGAGCGGAGCGCCGGCGGCGGTGATCGCCCCGCTGATCGGCGGGGGCGACGTGGGCGCCGCGCTCCTGCGCCAGCCCGTCGACGGCGTATTCTTCACCGGTTCGTTTGCCACCGGCCGCAAAATAGCGCGCGCGGTGGCCGGCCGGATGATCAAGCTGCAGCTCGAGCTGGGGGGAAAGGATCCGGTCTACGTGTGCGAGGACGCCGACGTGGCGACCGCTGCTGCCAGCACCGCCGATGGCGCCTTCTACAACGCTGGCCAAAGCTGCTGCGCGGTGGAGCGGATCTACGTGCATGAAAAAACTTACCCCGCGTTTGTCGCCGCGTTCGTGGCCGCGGTGAAAGGCTTCAAGGCCGGGGATCCCCGCCGCGACACCACCTACCTTGGGCCGCTGACGCGCCCCGCGCAGCTGGGCGTGCTCGAAGCGCAGGTGGCCGACGCGAAGAAAAAAGGCGCGCGAATTCTGCTCGGCGGCCGTCGGATGGCCCGGCCCAACACGTTCGCGCCCACCGTGCTGGTCGACGTGAACCACCGGATGGCGGTCATGCGCGAAGAAAGTTTTGGGCCGATCATTGGCCTCATGGCGGTGAAGGACGACGCCGAGGCGCTGGCGCTGATGAATGACACCCCGTATGGGCTCACCGCCGGGGTCTACACCCCCGACGAAAAGCGCGCGCAGCGAATTCTCGCCGGAGTCAAAAGCGGCTCCGCGTATTGGAATTGTTGTGACCGCGTGAGTCCGCGGCTGCCGTGGTCGGGCGTCGGCCACTCCGGCATGGGCCTCACGCTTTCGCGCCACGGCATCCAGACCTTCCTGCGCCCCAAGGCGTGGCATCTGCGTTCCGTGTGACGGTTGACAGGGGCTCCGCTTACCTGCCCGGAGCGTTCGTTTGGCCGATCCCCGCTATTCGCGCCTGCAGATGGCAATGCTTCGGATCGAAATACCTTCGCAAGGTGCGCTGTTGGCGGCCGACCAGAATCATGAGGAGATAGCCCTCGTGCCCCGGCGACGTGACCGCCGGATGATAACCGCGATCAATGATCAAAGTGTCCCGGTGCTGGGTCATCATGGCTTTCGGCTGAGTGCCATTGTCGCCGTAACACAGTTGCGCGCCGAAGCCGGTTTCGGGGCGAAACCGATAATGATAGACCGCCTCAAAATCGCTTTCGTCTGGGGGCCGCTCCGTGTCGTGCTTGTGCGGCGGGTAGCCCGCCCAGCAGCCCTCGGCCACGAAGAGCTCGCTGACCAACAGAAAGCCCGCGCGCCCCTCGGCGTTTCGCCCCAGGATTTGGTGCGTTCGGTGCCGTGCATGCCGGTCCGGCGCACTTGCCTCCTCCACCTCCACCTCTTCCGGCGCGATGCGAAAGGGCGCGAAGGGTCGTTCGCACTGCCCGCCCGCGACTGCCACCTCCGTGCCGTCGCGCAAGGCCCGGACCGTCACCCGCGGGCAGGTGCCGCAATAAACGGAATCCGCGGGGCCCTCCCACACTTCCCCGCGCCGCCCGACGTTCTTGAATTCCTGCGCCGCGGCGGCGATATCGGCGCGGCCCGAGAGCACGACGCACAGCAGTTCGCAGCGCGGC
>JBEENF010000013.1:0-21089 GCA_041192325.1 Verrucomicrobiota bacterium | reverse complement strand
TCTCTCACGTGGAGCGGTATTTTGCCGATCTACTGTCGGCCCTAGAATCGGACGAGCCCATCCAACTCCACGCAGATCGGAATCACGACGGCAGTCCCGCGATCCGCGACGGGGTGCCAAGCGAAGTTAGCCTTCCATCGAATCTGTTTATTATCGGCACCGTCAATATCGACGAAACCACCTACATGTTTTCGCCCAAGGTCCTTGATCGCGCGAACGTGATCGAGTTTCGCATAGGGGGCGGCGAAATGGCCGGATTTCTCGACGACCCGAAGCCAGTTTCTCTACCGAACCTCGACGGTCGCGGTGTTGGATTTGGCCAAGCTTTTGTCACTCGTTCCGGGCAACGTTCGACACCGGCAAAGGAAACCCAGAAAAAGCTAAAGGCCGAACTGCTGTTGTTCTTCGAGGTCCTGGTCGGTGTGCAATCCGAGTTCGGGTTCCGCGTAGCGAAGGAAGTCTCCGCGTTCATCGAAAGCCATCGCTCGTTAAGTCCCGCCGATTGGGATTTCCGCTCCGCGATGGACGCTCAAATCGTGCAGAAGATATTGCCTCGTCTACATGGTTCGCGCGCGAAACTCGAACCCGTCCTCAGCGCGCTCGCGATCCTCTGTCACACCAACCGCACCTGGAACATAGACGCCGAGTCTGGTCAGTTCGACCACATTAAGGCCGCCCGAACCGACGCAGCAAATGCGGCCAAACTGGAAGACGAAAGTCTCGACCCCTTGGGCACGCGCCCGGACGGCAGCCCCGCTTTCCGTGCCGATGCGGCCTACTACGCCCTGAGCTTTGACAAGCTGACGCGGATGCTCACCCGTCTGCGAACCCACGGATTCGTGAGTTTCGCCGAGGCGTAAAATGGCAAGCTCCGTCCGAGAAGCCGAAGTTTCGTGCGTGGATGAGCAAGGGCGTCTCGCAGCGAAAATCAGGATCGTCCAGAGCGATACTAAACCGCCCACAATTCGCGTCCTTACTGTCGCGGAGGCCACGGAGTTTGGCGAAGAACAGGTGCAGTTGCTCGAAGGCTGCGGCTACGATTTCGAACTGCTCGCCCATGGCGACCGCCTCTGCGTTCAGCCAAACGGTCTGGTGAAAACAAATTCGATTCGACCGACCCTTGGCCGGATCGAAACGGGAATCGAAACTGGATTGCTGCAAATAACGTTGGGCGCGTCAGCGACCGGGCCGTCCGTTGCGCGTGGTGCCATCGAAATTCTTTCGGCCAAAATTAATTATCGGGAGGATTACCGCGGTATGCTTTCGGCCATCGCCGAGCAATGCTCCGAACTGCTCTTCGATCTACGCGCAACCGCCCGAATGCGGATTGCGCCCAGAAACCGGAGCGACCCGCACAATCTACCCCGGCAAATCGAGTTTCTGTCAGCTCTGCTTGGCTCAAAACCCTTCCTGTCCGCACTGGAGCGGATCACTGCGGCCCCTCATCACACTTTGGTTGCCCAGGTAGAGCGGCGCTCAATCGCTCAACTACGTCGCACCGGGAAGGACTTCGCCCGCCAAATCTCTACCAGCCACAACCGTAGTTATCTGGCCAAATCACATCCACTGGCCGGGGCGATGCAGGCGCTGGGAGTGACGCACCCCTCATTGCCATCGTTCGTGGCAGTGCGTCGGCGCTTAGAATCTACTGACACAGCCGAGAACAGGTTCGTGAAGCACGTGCTCTCGCACTTCGCCGACTTCCTCCAGCGAATCGAGGCGCTTCTCGGCAAGTCGAAGGCAACGGACCGGCGGCGTCTGGTTCGAAGTGTTCAGCACATGAACGAGTCGCTGGCGGAAGTGCTATCGAGGGACTTCTTCAAAGGTATTGGCACTCCGCAGTTTCTTCCCCTTGGCAGTCCCGTCCTGCACCGGAAGCCGGGTTACCGTGAAATCCTCACCACGTGGCTGAAGTTCGACCTCGCTGCTGAATTGATTTGGCAGGGCGGCGAAGACGTCTACGGCGCTGGAAAACGAGACATGGCCGCGCTCTATGAGTACTGGGTGTTCTTCCAGCTTTTGCGTTTGTTCAGGGACAAGTTCGAGCTGGCCACTCCCCTGGCGCGTGACTTGTTCGAGCACTCTGACGGCGGGCTCAGCCTCCGATTGAAGTCGCACCACGAACTCGGAATTCGAGGACGATGCGTTCGTCATCCGCGTCATCTTCAAGTTAGTTTTTCCTACAATCGAACACAGCAACACAGCGCCGCACACACCATCGCAGGCTCATGGACGCGTCGAATGCGCCCTGACTACACCTTGAGTTTTTGGCCTGACGGTTTTGACCTCGCTGAGGCCGAAGCACAGGAACTCGCAGTTCACATCCACTTCGACGCAAAATATCGCGTCGAAAACATCGCGGAGCTTTTCGGCCCAATTGACGAAGACGTCAGTCAAACCCGTTCTGAGGAGCGCCGCGGGAGCTACCGAAGGGCCGACCTGCTGAAAATGCATGCCTATCGCGACGCGATCCGCCGATCTGAGGGAGCATACATAATCTACCCGGGAGCCATGTCTGACCCGACAGAGTTCAAAGGATTTCACGAGATCTTGCCGGGGCTGGGTGCATTTGCAATCAAGCCAAGCGGCGAAGGCCAACCTATAGGCATACAGCATCTCTCGCGATTTCTCGACGAAGTCATAGCACACATCGCGAACAGAGCCACCTCTCGGGAGCGCGGAACGTTCCATCGGTTTAACGTTTACCGCGGCGCAGGGCGACACGGGGGGGATCAGGTGAATCAAGCCATGCCAGAGCGAGAATTTGACGGCCGACTACGTTCAACGCCACCGGTAGACCACCCTGTTCTTGTCGGCTGGTGTGAGAGTGACGACCAACTCGCCTGGATAAAAAAATCCGGGCTCTACAATTTTCGCGCTGGAACGCGGCGAGGTTCGATTCGTCTGGAGCCAGAGATCGCCGGCGCACGCCATTTGTTGCTCCATTCCCACGGTAGTCGGGCTCTGCCGGGAATGTTCAGAATCAAACAGCGGGGACCGCGCGTGTTCACAGGCGCAGAGCTCGTAAACCAGGGCTATCAATTTCAGCCGTCGCCCGATGCAATCTACGCCGTCTTCGACGTTGAACCGGATATGTTCTATGCCGGCTGGGAGTGGCGTTACGACCAGTTGGCTCGGAGGCAAATGGGCCTTCGGTCCGCCGAGCCGTTTGCAGTGAGTTTAGCTGAAGTCTTGGCGATTCACCGAGCGTGAGCGGTTAGACGCGTCGCTTGCCGGGAGTGTAGCGTTGGATTAGGAGGAAGAAAAAGTTGCGGCTGATTACGCTGGCTCACCGGCAAATCCGATTTCCTTTTCCCCAAACTGAAACTCGCCGTCTTCGTTGACGGCTGCTTCTGGCACGGCTGCCCGAAGCATGCGACGCAGCCGAGGAACAACGCGGAGTTTTGGCTGAAAAAGCTGGCCGGCAATCAAGCCCGGGATCGGCTCGTCACCCGGACGCTGCGCCGGCAGGGCTGGACGGTCCTCCGCCTCTGGGAGCACGAATTACCGCCTCAGAACGAGCGCCGGCTCATCCGGCGATTGTCCCCGCTGTTGAGACTGAAAACGTGAGCGCCAGCCGGAATCCCTTGTTGAATCCTCTCCCGGCTTGGCTATGTTTCCAGCCATGAGCGTTGCTGAAATGAAGTCGCAGGCAGATGCGCTCTCCTTCGACGAGTTGACCGATTTGGCCCGTCATGTCCGGGCTCTGGCGTTGCGTAAGGATCCGCGGCGATCGGCGCAGCTTCGTGGGGTCCAGGACAGCAAGGACTGGCTGAGCAAGGCAGAGTTCGAGCAGACGCTCGCCGGGATCGACCGTCCGGCGCAGTGAACTACTCCTACGCCATCGAGCGGACGGCGGCGCAGGCGGTCTTCGAGTCGTCGCCCCGTGAACGCCGGCTTCTGCGGGTAGCTATCGAGGCCATCGCCGCCGCTCCGTCGCACGCCCCGGACTTGATCGAACGCGACGCCGGCGGGCGGGAGTTGCTCACGCGTTTCTTCGGGCCGTTTGCCCTGACTTACTGGATCGATCACGCAGTCCCGGAAGTGCGAATCCTCCCGGTCTATCGCGACTGATGTTTCGTTCCGGTTCCGGCGTTGACCGGTATCCCGTCCAGAGAATAGGCTCCGCGGAGATGGCAGCCAGCGCTCGCACCGGAACCGCGATACCGAGCTGCGGCTCATGGTTACCGTCCGCGCGCACGGCACGGACTGGCGGGGTGGATCGAAGCTCACCGGCAAACCGATTTCGTTTTTCCGCTACTCCGACTAGCTGTCTTCGTCGACGGTTGCTTTTGGCACGGCTGCCCGAAGCACGCGACGCAGCCAATTGTGCGGTTAACCGCACAATTGCCTTCGACGGGCCCCTGCGGCTTAGCGAAGGACACTTGCGGCTCCCCGAACAGGCCACGATCCACCCGCGGATTTCGCGGAGGACGCAGATCAAGCCGGGCTGAGAAACCCAGGCTCCATCCGAGTGGTTCGGCATCTTCGTTTATCCGCGTCATCCGCGGGTAAAAGATTGGAGAGGCACCGGAAACGGCCGACCACGGAGAGAAAGAGAAAGAGAAAGGTAAAAGAGAAAGATTTCGGGCCCGGCTACGGCTTCGCCGGGACCAGCCGCAGGATCAAACCGCGGGTCAGGCTTGCGATCAGGACGTCGCCGTTGCGGGGGTCACGGCCGAACGACACGATGGCCGCCTCCGTCGCAATGTGCCGCACGCGTTCCGGACCGACCGGCTTGTCGCCGTCGGGATCCAGCGCCCACACCCGGCCCGTCACATAGTCGCCAAAAATGTATTTGCCCACCAGATCGCGCTGGCGCGTGCCGCGGTACACCAGCCCGCCCGTGATCGAAAGTCCCTCCGTGCGGGGATACTGCCACACCGGATCGTTGAACTTAGCGCCCGCCGGGGGAGTGCGTTCCTTCGATCCTTTCGGCACAAAGGGGAAGGTCGCCTCGCGAAAATTCCAGCCGTAGTTGCCGCCGCGTACGATGAGATCGACTTCCTCGTGCAGGTTCTGCCCCACGTCGCCACACCAGAGTTTCCCCGTCGCGGGGTCGAACGACATCCGCCACGGGTTGCGCAGGCCCACTGCCCAAAACTCGGTGCGCACGCGCGTCGGATCCACGGGCAGGCCGTTGAAGCTTTTCACGCCCACGTAGGGATTGTCGGCCGGGACCGCGTACGTTCCCGCCCGCACGGCCGGGTGCGGATTGGGTGCCACGCTGCCGCGCTTGCGGTCCACATCGAGCCGCAGAATCCCCGAGAAGAAGTCCTTGTCGATGCGCTGGCTGTTTTCGAATTTGTCGTTCCCCGCGCCCTCGTCCCCGAGCGACAAATACAGGTAGCCGTCGGGCCCGAAGAGCAGTTCCCCGCCGTTGTGATTCGCGGCCTTGTCGGGCTGCACGATCATCGGTTGTTCGGACGCGGGATCGGCGGCGTCGGGATTGGTCTTCGAAATCGTGAAGCGCGACAGCCGGTCCTCGCGCCCGTTGGGCGACTTGGTGTCCTCTTTCGCCGAGGTGTACCAGACGTAGAACTGCCGGTTGCGCCGCCAGTCGGGATGAAACGCCAGTGCCAGCACGCCCTGCTCGCTGCCGGTGTCGGCGACGGTCGCCGTCAGATCGAGAAACACGCGGGCGGGCGCCGCCGGCTGCGTCACGTTAAACACCATGATGCGCCCGGTCTTTTCGAGGATGAACAGCCGGTCCTGGTCGCCGGGCGGCGACACGATGCCCACCGGCTGGGAGAACTTCAGTTCACCGAAAGCGGGTTCCGTGGCATAGGGCAACGGGTCGGCCGCGCGCGCGGCAGCGACGAATAAAAGCGCACAGAACAGGGGACGGAGGAACGAACGCATGGCCGCCCACCATCCTGAAAACCCGCCTTCCGGCAACTCACGAAATGCGGGGACTGCAACCCATCCCCCGGCAACAAAGGGGACGACGCCCGATCCGCCCCAAGATCTTTCTCTTTCCCCTTTATCTTTATCTTTCTCCCCGGTCCCAACCGGGATCTCGACCGGGGGCTTTTTACCCGCGGATGACGCGGATAAAGGCGGATGCCAAAACCGCGATATCCGCCGGGCATCATCGCCTGTTCGGCTGGCCGCGAGCCTTTTCCGCGGATGGAGGGGGGTTAAACGCCGACCGGATGCGCTGGTTTGCGGGGAACCAGCCAGGAGGCCGCGACCGCCGCCCCGAGAATCCCGGCAATGATGCCCAGGGACCAGGTAATCGGGAATTTTCCGCCGAACAGCCCGTTAAGCCATGCCATCTTCAGGCCGACGAAGATCAGCACGAGACCCAGCCCGTATTTCAGGTAATGGAATTTGTGCATGACCCCGGACAGCAGGAAGAACATCGAGCGCAGGCCGAGGATCGCGAAAATATTGGAAGTGAAAACGATCAGGGTTTCGTTGGTGACGGCAAAAATTGCCGGCACGGAGTCGACCGCGAAAACGATGTCGCTGAATTCGATCACCGCGAGCGCGACCAGCAGCGGGGTGCCGTGCCGCACGCCGTTTTTAGACACGAAGAATTGCTGCCCCTCCAGCTGCGGCGAGATCGGCACGAAGCGGCGCAACAGCCGCAGCAGCGGATTCTTTTCCGGGTCCATCGGCTTCTCGGGCGCGAAAATGATCTTCAGCCCGGTGATAACCAAAAACCCGCCGAAGACCCAGATTACCCAGTGGAACTTCATGAGCACCGCCCCGAGCGAAATGAAGATCACCCGAAAAACCAGCGCGCCGAGAATGCCGAAGAACAATACCCGGTGCTGGAGCTCCCGCGGGATGCCGAAAAAGGTGAACACCACCACGAAGACGAAAATATTGTCCACCGAGAGGGACAGCTCGACCACATAGCCGGCGAGAAATTCGAGCGCGCTCTGGCGCGCCAGCTGCAGGGCGCTCTCGGGGGTGAACCCCGCGGCGATCAGCCGCGGATCCTGGGGCAGCTTCCACTCGGCGTACTGCCAGAACGCGAAGCAGAACAGCAGCGCGAGTGCGATCCAAGTGACCGTCCAGCCGAGCGCCTCCTTGAACTCCACGACATGGGCGTTGCGATGAAAAAGCCCGAGATCCAGCGCGAGGACGGCGATCACCCCAACGGTGAACAGGGCATAAAACCACCAGTAGTCGGCGAAGGGAAACAGGGTGATGGCAGACATGTGGAAGAAAGAGGAACCGCGCAAATGCAGCGGGGTTCAACTCAGACCCGACTCGAAACGCCGACGAAAGTTCTACTTCCCCCACCCGAAGACCTGCCGCCTTTGGCCAACCCGCCCCGCCTCCCATCCTGCCACCGAAAACCGTCGGGGCCGCGGCAAACCCGCCACAAAGCCCCGCTTGGAAACTCGCGGCAAGAAGCGGGCGCCCGGTTCCCCTTTCCGCGGGTTCCGCATTACCGGGGGAACATCCGCCTGGAGCGGAGGTCCGAAACGCTCGGGCTTGTCGGCAATGTGGTGGCCATCCGGGGGCCTTCCAGATTAGTTGCCCCCAACCCCTGCTCCGAGGCCCCCGGAGTTTCCCATGAACGTCGCCCCTGTTCCCCTTTCCATCCAAAATCCCGCGCGCCGCGATCGGATTTTCCATACGGGCATGGCGGTCGCGTTCCTGATCACCGCCGTCGCGGGCTTCGGGCCAACCTATTTTTTCAAGCCAATCCATCCCTCGCCAAGCTTGCTGCCGCTGCTGCATGTGCACGGGCTGGTGTTCACGGCGTGGCTGGTGTTGCTGATTGTGCAGGGCGGATTGGTGCGCGCCGATCGGGTTAAACTGCACAAGCGCCTCGGGATCGGCGGGGCGGTGCTGGCGGCGGCAATGGTGCTCCTGGGCTTTATGGTAGCCGTCGATGCCGCGCGGCGCGGAACCGCTGCGGATGGGATGGACCCGCTCGCATTCCTGATCTTCCCGTTCGGGCAGACTCTCCTGTTTGCCGGATTCACCGGCGCCGGCCTGTGGCAACGCCGCCGCTCCGAAATCCACCGCCGCTTCATCCTGCTCGGGACGATCTGCCTGATGACGCCCGCGATCTCCCGCTTGGTGGACAAACGTTCCGCCCTCGCGGCGTTCCTCACGGTGGGCTTTGTGATCATCGCGATGGCGCACGATTGGAAATCCCGCGGCCGCGTGCATCCGGTTTACCTGTGGGGCGGCGCACTCATTCTGGTTTCCGGCCCGCTGCGCGCCATGGTCGGGAATTCCGCAGCCTGGCAGGCTTTCGCCCGGTTTCTAGTGGGGAATTGAACACGCCGGCCGCGAGGTAGGGGCCCGTCGCGGGAAGCCCGGTCGCCTTCCGGGCAAAACCCCGGCGCTGCGGGCGTGGCGTTCGACGTGAGAGCGCCCGTGGTCGCCGCGGGTCGCAACCCGGACAGTAAGGCGCCTCCCCTCCCCGGACCGCTGTTTTCCTCCACTCCGCCGCCGCGGCGTGCGCCGGCCGGTTGACTCTACGGCGGCGAGGGTTACCGCGTGGGCAACCCGACGTTCTCCCCCCCAATCGCCATGAAATCATCCGTCAGGAATCTCGCCTTGGTTGTGTCGTTGCTCGCGATCGCACAGAATCTGCGCGGCAGCGCCGGGCCGGGCGCGGGCGAAGTCCGCGTCGGCTGCGAATCGGAGCCGGTGAAAATCGTGAAGTGATTGCGGGAGTTTGCCGCGGATGGGGCCGGAGTCACTTGCACCACGAATCGACCCGCGTTACGGAAAGGCCCGGAAATTCACCCGCGGATTTTGCGGAAGACGCCGACAAGGCCCGGCGGCCAATCCGCGAGAAAAGCTCACGGCCGCCGGTGCGCGAGGAGCCAGTCGTACAGTTGCGGGTCGGCGTAGGCTTTGGTCCAAGAGTCGTGTCCGGCGGCGGGATCCACCGATAGTTTTATGTCGGCGACGCCGGCTTTGCGAAAGATCTCCACCATGCGCTCGGACTCACTCAGCGGCACGGTCGTGTCCTTGCCGCCGTGAAACGCCCAGACGCCGAGCGCCTGGTGCGCCCCGCGTTTGTCCCGTGTCGCGAGCAGCATGTCGCTGGCCTCGCCGCCGCCGCAGATGGGAACCGCCGCGGCGAACCGTTCCGGATACAAGGCCGCGAGACGCCAGGTGCCATACCCGCCCATGCTCAAGCCGGTGACGTACACGCGGCGACGATCGATCCGATGCGTTGCCTGCACGTGATCGAGCAACGCCATCACCGTTTTCGCGTCCCAAGCTTGTCCCTTTGGGCATTGGGGTGACAGTACGACAAAGGGAAAGTCAGGCCGCTGCTGGACGAGCTTCGGCGGACCCGCCAGCGCCACGAGGTCGAGATCGTCGCCGCGTTCCCCGGCGCCGTGCAGGAATAAAATCAACGGCCATTCCGGGCCGGACTGCGCCGCGTAGTTTTTCGGGAGAAACAACAGATAGCCGCAACGCAGCTCCGCCGCGGGAGCCTGGAACATCAGCGGACGCTGCGCTCCGGCGCCTTCGACGGAGGCGCCCCGCGCATGCGCCATCGCGGCGACCAGGAGCGTGGTGAGGAAAAGTGATTGGGGCAGCAGGGCGATTTTCATGGGGGCATACGCTGGGAAACAGAAAGCCGCAATACGGCCGGAAGTGCGGCTGAAGCAAGTGGGATTTTCCGCGGATCTCGGCGATAAGCGCGGATTACCGCAGCGGGCAGCAATCCGTGTTCATCCGTGTAATCCGTGGATGGATCGAGCGGTTCCAAGCACTCCAGCTAACCGATTTTCCCGCGGATTTCGTCGATAAACGCGGGTTACGGCGCCGGCACGCGGATCCGGGCGAGATAGATCGCGGACTTGCCTTCGTGGGACGAGTAGTAGCTGACCCACAGTGCGTCGTCTTGCCGGACCAATCCCGCGTAGCTGGTGTCGCCGCCGCTGGGCAGCGTCAGAAACGGCCGAATGCTGTCCCGGTTCATCCACGCCATCACGGTGTGGGAGCTGCCCTCAGCGGCGTAATTGCGCGTGCTCGCGATCCAGCGACCGTCGGGCAGGAGCAGAAAATTCGGTCCGCCCAGCGCATACGGTACGTCCCGCCAGCTCCAGTCGCGATAAGGCGGCAGGCTCGATCCGATTCGCGTCGAGCGCGGCTGCGTCCGCATGTCGACGGAGAGCGCAATCATCTCGCCGCTCGGCAGAAACCGGAGGGTAGTTTCGCTGGCGCCGGGAAGATCGAGCGGCGTGACCAGGCGCCACGCCACCCCGTCGGCACTTTCGTACAGCGAGGCCGAGCGCTTCACGCCGCGCAATCCGCCGCCCCCCTGGTAGGAAACCCCATAGGCCCGGCCGTTCAACCAGGTGACCCGCCACAACCAATCGCCCGAGGCGAGGATCCGCCGCGGGCTCTCCCAGACCCGACCGTCGTCCGAAAAGGAAACGCGCGGCTGCCGTCCCACATAGTTTCCCGCTTCCAGAATCGAACCGCCCATCACCATCATCAACCGGCCGGCGGGCGTGAGGGAAAATTTGGGATCGCGCAAATCGACGCCGGGCTCCGTTAGCGCCGCGGCGGAGGACCAAGTCTTGCCGTCATCTGAAACGATGACGCGCACCACCCCGCCGGGCGAAGCGTGGCTCTGGCCTTCGCGGAAAGTACAAAACCAGCGCTCGCGAAACCGAATCAGATCCGTGAACGCATTGTGCGGCGCGGCATCCCAGATTTTCGCGACGGAAAGCAAATCCGCCTCCGCGGCGGGAGCGACGCTCCGGCAGGCGAGGAGGAAACCGACGAGCAGAAAGACAGGGCGGCGTGGTGGGGGCGGGGTCGCGATTGAGCTCACGGGCAAATAGTCGAGTGGGTGGATTCAAACCGGGATGGGCGGATACACACGGATAAAGAAGGACCTGCTGCCGAAAAAGCGTTTTCCGCCCTCCAAGCAACGGCGCAATCGACCGATGCCGCGGAACGCAAGCGCTGCAGCGGTGGTCGCTAAGGTGGCATCGGGCCGCCACCCGCCAGCCGTCTTCCACCCTCCATGCACTCCCTCCCCGCCTTCATGTTCGCCACGGGCATCGAGAACAGCATTCCAACGCTCGATAACGGGCGGGTGCGGGTCGACGAAATGGAGAAGTGCGGACATTACCGGCACTGGGAAACGGATTTCGCGCTCGTGCAGGAACTGGGACTAAACTTCCTGCGTTACGGGCCACCCCTGCATCGCACGTGGCTTCGACCCGGAGGCTACGACTGGGCTTTTGCCGACGCGACCTTCCCGGCCCTGCGCCAGCGTGAAATCATCCCCATCGTCGATCTCTGCCACTTCGGCGTGCCGGACTGGATCGGCGATTTTCAGAATCCCGATTTCCCGGAGCTGTTCGCCGCGTACGCCGGGTCGTTTGCGCGGCGTTTTCCCTGGGTGCAGCTCTACACGCCGATCAACGAGATGTTTATCTGTGCCACCTTCTCCGCGCTCTACGGCTGGTGGAATGAGCAGCTCACCAGCGACCGCGCTTTCGTCACCGCGCTGAAGCATATCGTCCGCGCCAACGTGCTGGCGATGCAGGCGATTCTCGAGGTGCGGCCGGACTCCCTCTTCATCCAGAGCGAATCGTCGGAGTATTTTCACGCCGAGAGTCCGCGCGCGATCAAGGCGGCGGAGATCATGAACGCCCGACGCTTCCTGTCGCTCGACCTGAATTACGGCCGCCGGGTCGACTCCGAAATGTACGAATACCTCCTGGACAACGGGATGACCCGGAAGGAATACCATTTCTTTTTCGGGCGGAATCTGAAGCACCGGTGCGTCATGGGTAACGATTACTACATCACGAACGAACATCGCGTCAGCGATGACGGCAGCACCCATCCCGCCGGCGAAGTTTTCGGCTACGACGAACTGACCTGGCAATATTACGACCGCTACAAGCTGCCCGTGATGCACACGGAAACAAATCTGAACGAAGGGCCGCGGGGCGACGAAGCCGTGTACTGGCTCTGGAAGCAGTGGGCCAGCGTCCTCCGCGTGCGCAACGACGGCGTGCCCATCCTGGGCTTCACGTGGTATTCGCTGACCGATCAGGTGGACTGGGATTCGGCGCTGCGGGAAAACAATGGCCGCGTGAATCCGCTCGGCCTCTACGACTTGAACCGCAAGCCGCGCGCCGTGGGCAAGGCCTACCGGAAACTCATTGCCGACTGGCGCGAGCTGCTGCCCACCCAGAGCGTTTGTTTGCGGCTGCCCCTGGTGCCTCCGGACCAATTCGACGAACAGGCCGCACGCGAGGCCCGCGTTCAAGCGCGCCGCAAACGGGCGCAGCCCGCCACCGAACCGGCCAATGTCGACTCCGCCGGGTGAGCCTGCGGCAGATCCCAGACGAGCCCGGGGCGGAGTCATGGGGACGTCCGCTTCTCCCCGCTCCCGGCCGAACCCGTCACCCGCCCGTCTTGCCGCGCCGCCGTCACGCGGATTACCCTCCGCGGCCCACTCCCCCGCGTCGGCCGCGGAAGCCATTAGAGCTGAGTTGACCCCGCCCCGAATTAGCGTCCCAGTTTACCCGCCGTACGCCGCCCCCCCGACGATGAAATTCACTCCCCTGGCTGTTCTCTGCACCCTGGCGCTTCCGGTTCTGGCGGCCGAGAAGGTGACCTACAACGAGCACATCCGGCCCATTCTGTCGGAGAACTGCTTCGCCTGCCACGGGAAGGACGAAAAGAAGCGCGAAGCGGGCCGCCGGCTCGACACCGCCGCGGGCGCGCTGGCCGAACGCGATGGTTTTCGCGCCATCGTTCCAGGCAAACTCGCGGAATCCGAACTCTGGCTCCGCATCACCAATCCGGATGCGGACGAGATCATGCCCCCGCCGGACTCGCACAAAAAGCCGCTGAACCGGGAACAGCGCGAGCTGATCAAAACGTGGATCGAACAAGGCGCCGCCTATCAAGACCACTGGGCGTTTGAGCCCGTGGCTCGTCCGGCGCTGCCACCACCCGCCGGTGGCGCGGACGGTCATCCGGTGGATCGCTTTATCGGGGCAAAACTCGCGCCCCTCGGCCTGGCGCTGGCGCCCACCGCGGCGCGGACGACCTTGCTGCGCCGGGTCACGCTCGATCTCACGGGCTTGCCGCCGACCGTGCCGGAGCTGGACGGTTTTCTGGCCGACCCCGCGCCCGATGCCTACGAACGCGCGGTGGCGCGTCTGCTCGCTTCGCCGCGTTTCGGGGAGCACTTCGGGCGCCACTGGCTGGACGCCGTGCGCTACGGCGACAGCCACGGCCTGCACCTCGACAACATCCGCCACATCTGGCCCTACCGCGACTGGGTGGTGAAGGCCTTTAACCGCAATCTCCCCTTTGATCAGTTCACGATTGAGCAACTCGCCGGCGACCTGTTGCCCAACCCGACCACGGACCAGCTCGTCGCCTCGGGTTACAATCGCAATCACCTCACCACGTCGGAAGGCGGCGCGATCGAGGACGAAGTGGAAGCCCGCAACACCACCGACCGTCTCGATACAACCGCCGCCGTCTGGCTCGGTCTGACGGTGGGATGCGCCGCGTGCCACGATCACAAGTTTGATCCCCTGACCCAGCGCGAATACTACTCCATGGGCGCGTTTTTCAAGGGCCTCGCGGATCGCATGTGGGATGGCAACATGGCGCGGCCGGGGCCGCTGGTGTTCGTTGGCACCCCCGACCAGGAGCAGCGCCTGAAGGAAATCCATGCGCAGCTGCCCGCGCTCGAGCAGGCGCTCAGTGCGCGCGCCGCCGAACTTTTCGCCGCGGAACCGCCCCCGCCCAAAGGCAAAATGCCGGTGGCTTACGACGTGGTGTGGGCGGAAGACGGCGATCTGCCGACGCCGCGGCAATTCGGCGCCCCCCCGCCGCCGGGCCAATGGCAGGCGGGCGCCGAGGTGCCCGTGTGGGGGGGCCAGCGGGCCCTCCGGCTGGAAGGCGCGGTCGAACGTCCCGTCACGTTTGCCACCGGCGAGGTCCCCTTGCTCGTGCGCAAATCCGCCACCGCGTTTGTGCATCTGCACCCCGACCCCGCCCGCCCCCCCCGCGCGGTAAGCCTTGAATTCATGCGGGAGGGCAAAACCGCGCGACGCTTCGTCTGGGGCGACGCCTCTGCTTTCGGACCGGAGATCGCGCGCGACGCCATTGTCCTCGGACCCATGCCGGCGGCGGGCGCCTACTCGCGGCTGGAACTCGAAGCTTGCGATGCGGGCATCGAACCCGGCGAAGCGTACACGGGCGTGCGGCTGGCGCAGAGCGACGGCGCGGCGTGGTGGGACCGAATCGGCGCCCACTGCGTGACACCGACCGTGGGTGAAGATCCGCTGCTCTCGAAAGAGGCCTGGACCAGGGCGATGGCGCAGCCCGCGCGCAACGCCTTCGACAACGCGCTGCCCCACGAAATCCTTTACCCGCTCGCGGTGGGAGGGACGTTTCAGACCGACGCCCACAAGCAGCAGTTGATCGCGTATCATCGCGATTACATTTACGGCCCGCTCCGGGGCGCGCTGGAACCCGAGGCCCACGCCGCGCGACGCCTGCTGGCCGAACGCGTCCATTACGAAATGACCCTGCCCGCTTCCCTGATCTCAGAGGAATTGGCCGAGCCGCGCCCGCAACATGTTTTGATCCGCGGCCAATACGACAAACCCGGCGAGCGCGTCGAGGCCGGCATCCCCGCCTTTCTGCCGCCGCTGCAGCAGGAAGGGGCGCGCGCCACCCGCCTCGATTTGGCGCGCTGGCTCGTCGACGGCAGAAATCCGCTCACTCCCCGCGTGACGGTCAACCGCCTCTGGCAACAGCTTTTTGGCGCGGGCCTGGTGCGCACCCCGAACGACTTGGGCGTGCAAGGCGCGCCCCCCACCCATGCCGAACTGCTGGACTGGCTCGCCGACGAGTTCCGCCGCACCGGCTGGGACGTAAAGAAATTTGTGACGCTGCTGGTGACGTCACGCGCGTACCGCCAGGACTCGGCCGTGCCGCCCGCGCTGCTCGAGCGCGATCCGGAAAACAAACTCCTGGCCCGGGGTCCGCGGTTCCGCCTCGACGCCGAAGTACTGCGCGACCAGGCGCTGGCCGTCAGCGGACTGCTCCGGCCGGAAATGGGCGGCCCCCCGGTGAAACCGTATCAACCGACCAATATCTGGGAACCCGTGGCCTATGGCGGCAGCAACACACGCAGTTACGTGCCGGACCAGGGCGACGGGCTGTATCGGCGCAGCCTCTACACGTTTTGGAAACGCACCGCACCGCCGCCTTCCATGACCACCTTCGACGCGCCGTCGCGGGAAATGTTCTGCGTGGGCCGGGGCCGCTCCAACACTCCGCTCCAGGCGCTCGCGTTGATGAACGACGTGCAGCATTTCGAAGCGGCGCGCGCGTTCGCCGAGCGCCTGCTCGGCAGCGAAACCGACGACGCGCGGCGGCTCAGCCAGGCCTTTCGCAGCGTCACGGCGCGACTTCCGGTCCCGGCGGAAAGCCAGTTGCTGGCGCAAACCCTTGCGACGCACCGCGCTCATTTCGCGGCCGATCCGGACGCAGCCCGAAAAATTTTGACCAATGGCGAGTCGCAGCCCGCGGCCACATTGCCCCCGGCCGAAACCGCGGCCTGGACGATGGTCTCGAATTTACTGCTCAATCTGGACGAAACCCTCACGCGCGACTAACCGGCGCCGACGACCACCCTGACGGCAATTTTTCGCTCGCGCTGCGCGCTCGTCCCCCCTTTCCGCCCATGAATCCCTGCCACGATTACCTGAACCATCTCACCCGCCGCCAATTTTTCGCCGGCGCCGGTCTGGCCATGGGCGGCGTGGCGCTGAACTGGCTCGCCCCAAAATTATCCGCGGCGCCGTCCGGCAGCGCGCGGCTTCATCCGCCCCTCGCCGGCTTTCCCCATTTCGCGCCGCGGGCGAAGCGCATCATTTATCTGCACATGAACGGCGGGCCGTCGCAGCTCGACACGTTCGATTACAAGCCGGCGCTGCAACCCCGTTACGATCAGGATTTGCCGGAGTCGATCCGCATGGGCCAGCGGATCACGACCATGACGAGCGGACAGGCGCGGTTTCCGGTCGCGCCTTCCATTTTTAACTGGGCCCAGCACGGGAAGAGCGGCGCCTGGGTGAGCGATTTGTTGCCGTGGACGGCCAAGCTCGTCGACGACATCGCCATCGTGCGCAGCGTACACACCAACGCGATCAACCACGACCCCGCGTGTACGTTCCTCATGACGGGCAGCGAAATTCCGGGCAAGGCGAGCCTCGGCTCCTGGGTTTCATACGGCTTGGGGAGCGAGAACAACGATCTGCCGGCTTTTGTCGTGCTGACGCCGAAGTGGTCCTCGAAGGCCTCGGCGCAGGCGCTGTTCACCCGCATGTGGAGCAGCGGCTTTCTGCCCGGCTCGCACAACGGCGTGGCCTTGCGGGCGCAGGGCGATCCCGTGCTGTTTCTCGAAAACCCGAACGGCGTCGATCCCGCCACCCGCCGCGCGATGTTGGATTCCCTCGCCAAATTCAACCACCTCGCGCACGCGCGCCACGGCGATCCGGAAACGCTCACCCGCATCGCCCAGTATGAGATGGCCTTTCGGATGCAGACCAGTGTGCCGGACCTGACGAATTTTTCGGACGAGACCCCCGCCACCCTCGAGCTCTACGGTTCCGAGGTGACGCAATCCGGCACGTTTGCCGCGAGTTGCCTGCTCGCCCGCCGGCTGGCGGAACGCAACGTGCGCGTGGTGCAGATTCTCCATCGCGGCTGGGATCAACACGGCAATCTCCCGGGCGACCACCGGCTCCAGTGTCAGGATGTCGACCAGGCGTGCTACGGCCTGATCACCGATTTGAAACAACGGGGGCTGTTGGACGACACGCTGGTCGTGTGGGCGGGCGAGTTTGGCCGCACGGTTTACAGTCAGGGCGCGCTGACCAAAACCAATTACGGTCGTGACCATCATCCGCGGTGCTTCAGCGTGTGGCTGGCCGGCGGCGGCGTGAAGGGCGGCGTCGTGCACGGTGAGACTGACGATTTTTCGTACAACGTGGTGCGCGATCCCGTGAGCCTGTTCGATCTCAACGCGACCCTGTTGCACTGCCTCGGCATCGATCACTCGAAGTTCACCTTCAAGTCGCAGGGCCTCGACCAGCGCCTGTCCGGCGTCGAGCCCGCCGAGGTGGTCAAAGCGATCCTCGCTTAAACCGCCGCTGGCTGGCGAAGCGTGGTTGGCCGGCGCATGGCGGGGTCGCGCGGCGATTCGCGCCGTCGTGACCGAGCCCCGGCTCCGTGGCCCAATACCCCTCGCCGCCGCCTCGCCCGTTTTCGCATGGCCAGCCCGCGGAAGATGAGTTCGCTTGCTCGCCGGCGGACCCTGACCGTCCTATCCTTTTGCCACGCTCATGCCTCTCAAGCTCCACTACGGCGCCACCGGACTCCCGCTCGACCTGACCGGCGTCAACGCCACCATCCTCGAACCCCGCTTCATTCCCGCGCTGGCCGATGAAGCCGAGGGGTTCCGGGCCGCGGTGCGCGCGCCCATGGGAGTCCGGCCGTTGCGGGAACTGATCCGCGCGGAGGAAACCGTGGCCGTCGTCATTCCCGACGGCACCCGTCCGTTGCCGAGCGACCGGCTGTTGCCCTGGCTCTTTGCAGAGCTCGCGCACGTGCCGGCGGAAAACTTCACCATCGTCATCGGCACCGGCTCGCATCGCGCCAATACACCCGGGGAGCTCGACCGCATGCTGGGCCCCGCCATCGCGCGCCGGTATCGGGTAATCAACCACGACGCGCACACCCCCGCCGGGCTTGTCCGGGTGGGGCGTTCGAAATTTGGCTATGACGTCGCCTTCAATCGCGAGACGGTCGAGGCCGACCGGCGCATCATCATGGGTTTCATCGAACCTCATTTCATGGCCGGCTTCTCCGGCGGATATAAGGCCATTTTTCCCGGGGTGCTCGGCATCGAGGCGATCATGCATTACCACGGCGCGCGGGTGATCGGCGACCCGCTCAGCACGTGGGGCGAACTGGAGACCAATCCCACCCAGGCCCGCGTGCGGGAAGGCGGCGCCATGCTGCCGGTCGATTTCTGCGTCAACGTCACGCTCAATTCCGAGAAAAAAATCACGCGCTATTTTTGCGGCGAGACGATGACCGCCCATCGCGCCGGCTGTGAATTCGCCAAGGCTACGGCGATGACCGCGTGTTCGCGGGCCTTTCCCATCGTGGTCACCACCAACGGTGGCTTTCCCCTCGACCAGAACGTCTATCAGGCGGTCAAAGGCATGTCGGCGGCGGCCCGCATCGTCGAACCCGGCGGGCTGATTCTCTGTGCCGCCCGCTGCAACGACGGCTTTCCCGAGCATGGCAATTTCAAGGAAATGCTTTTCTCGCACCGCACCGCCGGGGAATTGCTCGCCACGATCAACCAACCGGGCTTCGCCACGTTCGATCAATGGCAGGCGCAACTGCTCGCGATGATCCTGTTGAAGGCGCGGGTCGGCCTGCACTGCGAGGTCGCGGCGGCCGAACTGGAGCGCGCCCATTTTATTCCCGTGCCGGATGTGGGCGCCGCCTTGCGGGCCGAACTCGCGCGCCTCGGACCCGACACACCCGTGGCGGTCCTGCCCGAGGGCCCGATGACGATACCGTATCTCGCGTAGCGGCCCCGCCTCCGCCGTCGCGCGCGCTCAGCCGCAATACGCGCGCGCGATCACTTCGGAAACCGGACCGATCAAGCGGGTGCTGGAACGCTCGGCGGGCTTCGTGGTCAGAAAAACGAACGTCAGATCCGCTGCGGGATCGCGCCACACCACGGTGCCGGTCGAACCAAAGTGACCGTAGGTGGCGGCCGAACACGATCCGGCGAAGGCGCGGGGTTGGCGCAACCAACCCAGTCCCCATTCGCCGCCCAAGCCCTCGGTCTGGATCGTCAGCATTTCCCGCCGCGTCTCCGGCAACCAGAGGGACGGGCCAGGCTTGCTGAAATTTTCAATGAAGGTCGCGAGGTCCTGCACCGTCGCATGCGCCCCACCCCACGGCGCGCTCAGGTTGCGCCAGTACTCGCTGTTCCAATCCCAATCGCTCGGCTCGGGAGCCTGGCATTGCGCGGTGGCGGAGATCTTCCGCCCGCCGAGGCCGAGCGAGGTCCGCGTCATTCGCAGCGGTTTGAAGATATTCTCCGCGAGGAAAACCGGCATGGGCTGCCCGCTGATTTTCTCCACCACGGTCGCGGCCAGCAGCGTGCCCATGCTCTGATAACTCACCTTGGCGCCGGGTTTGAACAGCAACGGGGTCTGGCAGGTGCCAGCGACAAAATCAGCGAGCGGCGCATGGCGCTTCCGCAATTCGACATTTTCCGGCAGCATGTCCGGCAGCCCCGACGTGTGCGTGAGGAGGTGCTTGAGGGTGACCAGGCCGCGGTCGCCGCCCTTGAATTGCGGCAAATATTTTTGCACCCGGTCGGACAATTGGAGTTGTTTGCGATCGCGCAGGAGCATCACCGCGGACGCGGTCATCGGCTTGGTGGGTGACGCGATCAGAAAGGGCGTCTGAATCTCCGCCTTGCCATAGGCCCGCGCAAACGCGGCTTCACCCTGGCGCACGAGCAAGGCGGCCGCCGCCACTTCGCCGGATGCGACCTGCGTGGCGATCAGGCGGTCGGCCTGGACCAGCGCCTCCCGGCGCGCCTGCTCGGCAGCCGGGGCCGCGGCCGCGCTCCCCGATTTTGCGCCCAGTCCGAGTCCGGCGCCCGCCAGGGCGGCGGCCCCGATAAAATCACGACGCGTGGAGATTTTTTTCATGGTTTTCGCGATAAACGGGGCGGCGATCGGTGCGGGGAGAGTCACGCCGCTCACGGCGGAGTGCGAGCCTGGAGACAAAAAAACCGCGCCGCGCGCCGGACTCCCCGCTGCTCGAGGCCGCGCGCTTGCTTCGGGACTTGCCTGCCGGAATGGAATCCAGAATACCAACCGCCACCCCGTGCCGCTGACCTTCCAACCCGCCGCGCTTCCACGATGACCCCTTCTGGCGACCTGCGCCGTTCGATCGGATTCTGGAGTGGAACGGCGCTCGTCGTGGGCACGATGATTGGCAGCGGCATCTTCCGGACCCCGGCCTCGATTGCCGCGGTGCTGCAGAACCCGCTGCTGATTCTGGGCCTGTGGGTCTTTTTCGGCGTGGTGTGCATTTGCGGCGCGTTGAGCGTGGCGGAACTGGCGACGATGCTGCCCAAAACCGGCGGCACCTACGTGTATTTGAGAGCCGCATACGGCGACGGCGCCGCGTTCGTCTTCGGCTGGCTGTATCTCGTGGTCGCGATTCCCAGCGGGATCGCCACCTCCGCGGTGTTTTTCGGCGAACTGGTGGTGCGCGTAGTCGGGATCCTGCCGCAGGACTTCCCGTGGGGCATCCCGGGCATCGCGATCGGCGCCATCGTCATCCTCTCGGCGATCAACGTGATCGGCGTGAAACAGGGCTCCACCGTCCACAACATTTTCACCGTCATCAAGGTCTCCGCCTTGCTGGCGCTGATGGTCGGCGCGTTGTTTTCCAATCTCGGCGACGTGCGGCGTTGGTACGTGGCGCCGGGGAAAGTCATGGGCGAGTGGAACGGCATGGCTTCGGCCGCGAAGTCCGTGATGTTTTCCTACACCGGCTGGATCTACGTGACGCTGGTTTCCGGCGAGCTGCACGATCCGGCGCGCCGCCTCGGCCGCGTGATCGTGGTGGGCACGGGCACGGTCGCGCTCCTGTATGTCTGCGCGAACCTCGCGTATTTTTACCTGATCCCGCTGCCCGAGATGCGTCAGCCGATGATCGCGCGCGAGGCGATGATGCTGATCGCGGGTCCCGTGGGCGCGACGGTGATGAATCTCTGTGTGCTCGCCAGCGTGGTGGGGGGGCTCAACGGCGTGATCCTGACGAAAGCGCGGGTGGCTTATGCGCAAGCGCGCGATGGCCTGAGCTTCGCCTTTCTGGGCCGGCCCCACCCGACCCGGGCCACGCCCCACTATTCCATCGTCATTCAAGGCGCGGTGGCGGTGGCCCTCGTGCTGGCCCTCCGGGAGCCGCTGCATCCGTTGCGCCTGTTTGACCGGCTCGCCGCGTACTTCGTGCTCGTGGAGTGGCTTGCGCTGGTC
>JBEENF010000012.1:0-21536 GCA_041192325.1 Verrucomicrobiota bacterium | reverse complement strand
CGTCCTGCGCCGTCTCGCGATCCACCGCTTTCTCCGGCTGGCTCCACGTGGCGCTGCCCGCCGGGCGGCGGGCAGTATAGAGCGCCACGTCGGAGGCTCCCTCGCGGATTCCGCCAAACCACGCGGTCAGCATTTCGCCGCTGGCCAACATGCAGGTGGAACTGCTGTGGGTCGAAGGGGTGTGCCCGGGCGGCGTGATCCACGATTCCTGGAAAACCGGGAGCGGCTCTTCCACTGGTGTCGTGGGCCAGACGCCGCGCGCGATCGCGTCCGGGGCCACCGCGGCTTTGTGATCGGACAGGGCGATGGCGAGGAGGGCGGTCGCGAGGGTCACGACGATCAGACCCACGCGCTGGCCGGGGGTGAGTCGCTTAGCCAGCGAGGAGCAGCAAGGGGAGCCGGGCGGGGTGGACGGCATGATTGATCGGGTGGGTGGGGTTTGAATTAGCGAAGGCTACCCGCCGACCCCGCGGAGCCGGCGGTGCGCTGGGCCAGGGATTTCCCACCGCGGAAGAGCGGGAACCAGAAGCGGGGGCCAAGGCTGACGGGCGGCAGGTTCAATCGGCCCCTTTGACTGGCGCGGGCTTTTTATTGTTCAGCAACAAATAGCGGGACGTCTCATACACCGCTTGCGCGAGCTGGTTGTACTCGCCCGCGCGCGCGTCATTGAGGGATCCGGCCGGCGCGGGCCGGCGAAAATCAGCCCACACCAGCTCGTGCTTTCCGCTGCCCAAAGGCTGCTCGATACCGTAATACGAACCCTTGATGACGCCGATCGATTTGTTGTTGTGGTCGATCACAAAGGCGAGGTTGTCACGGCCGCCGTCCTTCTGCTGCTGGCGTAACAGATCGCGGCCCATGCCCGAATTCCGGTACGGAATGCCGACGAGACCCGCGAGCGTCGGCAGAAGGTCCACCATTGAGGCCACGGCGGAAATGCGCTGCGGCGCGAGCAGTTTCGGCGCGTAGAACAGCAGCGGCACGTGGTAACACGTCAACCGCTGCGCCGTCCAGGCGTCGGGGAACAGAGTGCCGGCATGTCCGCTAATGCCGTGGTCGCCAATGAAGACAAACAGGGTGTTGTCGAAATACGGCGACTGCCGGGCGGCGGTAAAAAAGCGCTGAAACGAAAAATCCGTGTAACGAAACGCGTTAAATTCCGCGAGTGATTCGAAGCCGTTGCGTTTCAACACGGACGCCGGCACGTCCGCCGGGGTGAAATCCTTCAGATCCTCCTTCGGTATGGTGTAGGGCCGGTGGTTGCCCGAGGTCTGAATGACGGCGAAAAACGGCTGGGTCTGGGCGCGCAACACCCGGTCCGCGGCAAGAAAAAGCTCTTTGTCGCTGATACCCCAGACATCCACGCGAGGAGCCTCGTAGCTGTCTTCTTCATACAGTTTGAGTCCCGCGATGTTGGCGGTGATCACCCCGCGAATATTGGCCCAACTGGTGCTTCCCCCCAGGAAGTAAAGTTTCTCGTACCCTGTGAAATCGTTGATGATGGTGTGTTGATCCACCATCGCGGGGTTGCGACTGGCGGTCTCGACCTGTCCCACATCGGGGATCCCCGTGATCGTGGCCCACACTCCGCGCGCGGTCCCGAAATGCGGCGTGTAGCAGTTCTCGAAAAACACCCCTTCGCGCGTGAGCGAGTTAAAGAAGGGGGTCGTGTCGAGCGGGTTGCCCCACATTGTGCTCTTGTAGGCGCTGAACGACTCGCAAATGACCAGGACCACATTGGGCGGGGGAACGCCCGCCCGCCGCTTCACGCCCGCGTTTTCCGGAGCAGGCTCAAACACCCGCTCGAAATTGAGCCGCGAGGCGTCCGGCCGGTTTACCCCGAGGTAATCGCTCATCACGGCATAATGCTGGCGGACTTTCGCCACCTCGTAGCTGGAGGTGCGGAAGCTGAGCGAACTGAGAAACGACTCGACGGGGTTGAGCGCCAGATGCGCCGCAGCTTCGCTGCGCAAGTTGTAGGCATCGCTCCAGCGCAGTGGATACTGACTCGCGCGGCCAAAGATGCCCAGCAGGCACAACAAGACCGCGGCGACCGACCAGGTTGCCCGCACGGCTCTGCGCTCGGGGCCCGAACCGGCCGCCGCGGCTAAGCCGTGTAAACGCGCAATCGCCCAAGCGGCCCCACCCCCGGCGAGCGCCATCCCGATACCGATCCAAATGACCGGATAACTCTCCCACGCCATCCGGGCGGAGATGCCCGCGTCCGTTAAAAACCCCAGCACCGACGCATTGAGTCGCTGGTTCAGATAGCGAAAGTGCAGATAGTCGACGACGTACAATGCGATCAGCAACGCGCTGAAAACGCTGAACGCGGAAACCCAAAAACGCCGGCCTCCCTTGTCCCGGAACGGCCGCAGGCCCGGAATTCCGCCTAGCAGAAGCGCCGGTAGCAGCGCGGCTGCAACCACTCTCGCGTCGAATCGAAAGCCCAGCCAAAAGGCCGGCCACGCGCGGCTGAGCGTCACTTGATTCGCGGAAAACGCGTAATAGGCGCCGAGCCGCATTACCGCCATTGCCGCGAGAAAGAACACCGCGAGGGAAATAATCCAGCGAATGGAGCGCGGGGGCGGCAACATGGATCGTGAGGAGCGGACGTGGAATACCGGTCCGAGGCTCCAACGAACGCGTGCGTTAACCCGCACTTGTCGCCGAGGCCGGTGGACCTGAACGGACCAAAGCTGCTGACGGGATTAGACCGGTCAATGGCGTAAGCAAAATCCCAGGGTTGGTTCAGGGAACCTCCCATCGCACGGCGGTTTGGATGACACTATTCGAGGAGCGATGCGTTCGGCTCTGCCCTGCTCTTCTCGCCTGCCTGCCGCGCCGCCCTTCCTTCCCCCCGCGGCTATTCGCCGAGCACCCAGCTAAAGATCAGCGGCGCGACGATCGTCGCATCACTCTCGACGATAAATTTGGGGGTGGTTCCGGCCAGTTTGCCCCACGTGATTTTTTCGTTCGGCACCGCGCCCGAATAGCTCCCGTAACTCGTGGTGGAATCGCTGATCTGGCAGAAATAGCCCCACAACGGCACGCCGGTGCGTTGCAAGTCCTGATGCAGCATCGGCACCACACAGATGGGAAAATCTCCCGCAATGCCGCCGCCGATCTGGAAGAAGCCAATCGAGCCTTCCCCGTTGCGCAGCTTCTTCGCGTTCTTCGTGTAGTACTCGGCCAGCCAGGTCATGTATTCGATGCCGGTCCGCACCGTGTGCACGTTCTTGACGTCACCGCTGATCACATGGCCGGCGAACATGTTGCCCAGTGTCGCGTCCTCCCAGCCCGGGACCACGATCGGCAGATTTTTTTCGCAAGCGGCAACCATCCAGGAATTCTTCGGATCGATCTGGTAGCTCTTCTTCAGTTTTCCCCCGCGCAGGATCTTGTACATGAACTCGTGCGGAAAATAACGCTCCCCCGCGCGATCGGCTTTCACCCACTCTTCCAGTACGACCGCCTCGATGCGCCGCATCGCTTCCATTTCCGGAATGCACGTGTCGGTCACGCGGTTCATGTGGCGGCCGAGCAACGATTCCTCCTCCTTCGTCGTCAGGTGACGGTAATGCGGCACGCGTTCGTAGTAGTCGTGCGCGACCAGATTGAAAATATCCTCTTCCAGATTCGCGCCGGTGCAGACGATCGCATGCACCTTGTCCTGGCGGATCATCTCGGCGAGCGAGAGGCCGAGTTCAGCGGTGGACATGGCGCCCGCCAGCGTCACCAACATTTTTCCCCCGGCCGCCAAATGCGCCTCGTAGCCTTTCGCGGCGTCGAGCAGCGCCGCGGCGTTGAAGTGACGGTAATTCCGCGCGATGAACTTCGAAACCGGCCCTTTGCGGGCCGCAAGCGCGGCATTGATGTCCTCGGGGCGCTTCGTCTGGCGTTTGGCTTTCATGAGTGAACCAGAGCTAGAGCACGGAAAAATTTCTTGGCCACAAAAATTTCGGCCGTTTTCCGCCCGGCAACGTTCCCCGCTCCGCCGGGGAAAAAATCGCGGCGGGGCCGCCTCAAGGCGCCGCCTGGATCGACCGCGGATCGGTGGCGGCGATGATCGCGCTCACCGAAGTTTGATTGAAGCCCTTGAAGCCGCCCCGGCGCTGGAGGTTTTCGAGATGACTGCCAATGGCGCCGTCGCGGCGAAAAACCTCCGCCTGCGCCGCCGTGATGAAGCCCCGCTGCCGCAGCGCCTCGATGCGCGCCGGCCGCACGGTCCACCGCTCGCCTTCGGTGAAGGCCTGACGCAGAAATTCGAAATCCGAAAACGGCTTCATCGTCGTTACATTCTCCTTGGCCAGCTGCGCGCGCAGGCGGGGAAAATCGAAGCGCGCCTCGAGGTGATGCATTCCCGCCTGCAAGAAACTGTCGCCGTGCAAACCGCACCACAGACCGACCGTACGCATTTGGGGGGCCGGTGGCAGGCGTTGCGACGAGAAGTCCACCATCGTTTCGTCCGGCATCAAATCGACGTCGGCAAACACCACGATGCCGGCCACGGGTTGTTCCTGAATTTGCGCGCCCCAGCCCGCCTCGGCTCCGGCATAGAAACGTTCCCGCTTCACGAATCCGAGCCGGCCGAGAAACTGCATCAGATCGGCAAACCGTTCCCGCGAGCAGCGGAACGTGTGATGGTCATGATTGCCCCAGCCAAGCCCCAGCAGATCCTGCCGGCGCTTCTGCACGCGCGCCGCGCGATTCCGCGCCTGCCAAAAACGGCGCTCCTCCGCGAAGAACAATTCGCACGCCGCGTCACGGTCCACGAGCGCCAGCACTTCGTCGAGGCGCGCGCCCGCGTGCTTCACGCCCTCGGCGTCGTCGGCAAAGTCGCGTTTGCGCGTTTGCCACAATTCACGAGCGCGGATCACGCCTCGCGCAAGCTCCGGCGTTGGTTCCCGCGTCACGTGCCCCCGGCAGCCCAGTCGCTCCACCACTTCCAGTCGCGTGCCGGCTTCCTCCGCTACTTGCGCCTGGCGCAGCCGCGCGCCAAAAGCGCCGGCGATGGAAAACGCGAGATCGTGGGCGGCGAGAAATTCCGGCACGTGTTCCACGCGGATCGCCACCGTTGCTGGAAACGCCGCGCCCGCATTCGCCCGGAGGAGGACGCGCGGCATCATCGCGCGCGGATGCCAGAGTACCACCACGCCTTCCGGCGCGTCGACCGGCTCCCTGACAAATCCCGCGGCGTGCAGCGCGGCGGCATGGCTGGCATCCACCTCCAGCCGATCGACCCACTCGAAGAAATCCGTGCCGGTCTCCTCGCGCATGCGCTCGGCCAGCCGCCGGGCGAAGGAGTTTCGCAGAAGAAACCCTTCGAGATGAGCTCCGATCAGGCGTTCGGCGTCATAACACAGTGGCCAGTCAAAGGCCGGAGCCGGGCGGGAGGTGGCGGACGGGAGGGGGGAGGTCATGATCGGCCAGAGAAAACCATAGCCTCACCCCCGCCGCCGAGAAGCGAAATTCTTCTGATCATGCGGAGTGACGGGATCCCCTTGCCCGGGGACGCGGGCACCCCAGCCTTTCCGGTTATTTCCCCCGCGTTCGCGCCCGCCCCCGATGGAATTGGCGGCCGGCGTTGCGAGGGGTTGACGCCGGGCGCGGTTTTCGGTGTGTTGTCCGGTTTCGATGCTCACCATTGCCGACATCTCGAAGTCCTACGGCACGCGCGAACTCTTCCACGACGTGTCGCTCTTCATTGCGCGCACCGATCGGTTGGGTCTCGTCGGACCCAACGGCGCCGGCAAATCCACGCTGTTCAATCTGATCCTAGGCGAGGAAAAGCCCGACAGCGGCACCATCGAGTGGGAACGCGGCGCGGATTTCGGCTTTCTACCGCAGGAGAGCGCGCCCGCGGGCGATGAAACCATTCTACACATCGCGACCAGCGGCAAGAAGCTCGAGCCGGACGACGACGATTACGACATCGACTACACCCTGGAGCCGCGCGCCAAGAAAATTCTTTCCGGCCTCGGGTTCAAAGAGGGTGATGCGGACAAGCTGGCGAAGACGTTTTCCGGCGGCTGGGTCATGCGGGCGCATCTGGCACGTTTGCTCGTGGCGGAGCCGGCCTTGTTGCTCCTGGACGAGCCGACCAACCATCTCGATCTCGAGGCCCTGCTCTGGTTCCAGGACTACCTGACGCGCTACCCGGGCGGACTTGTCGTCATCTCACACGATCGCGCTTTCCTCAACGCCCTGTGCACCGGCATGCTCGAACTTCGCGCCGGCACGCTCCATTACTATCACGGCAACTACGATAATTTCCTCCAGGAGAAGGAAGCGCGGAAGGACCAGCAGGCCTCGGCGTACAAGAATCAGCAGCGGGAAATCGCGCATCTGCAGAAATTCGTCGACCGCTTCGGGGCCAAAGCCTCCATGGCCTCGCGCGCCAAATCGAAGGAGAAACAGATTGAGCGCCTCGAGGCCGTCGCCGTCGAGGAGCCCACGGAGGAGCTCAAGCGCATTCATTTCAAGTTTCCGCAACCGCCGCGTTCCGGCCTCAAGGTCATTGAACTGGAACACGTGCAACAGGCCTACGGAGACCACGTTGTGTATCAGGATCTAAACTTCGTGGCCGAGCGCGGCCAGCGGATCGTGCTCGTCGGTCCCAACGGCGCCGGCAAATCCACGCTGCTGAAGATTCTCGCCGACGTCATCCCCATCCAGGGCGGCTCCCGCGAACTGGGGAGCAACGTGATTCCGGGTTATTTCGCGCAGAACCGGCTCGACAACCTGAAGTCTGAGCTGACCGTTTTCGAAAACGTGATGGAGCTGCGCACGAACGAAAATCAGCTGACGGAGCAGCAGGCGCGCGCGATTCTCGGGGCTTTTCTTTTTCGCAAGGACGACGTCCACAAGCCGATCGGCGTCCTCTCCGGCGGGGAAAGATCCCGGCTCGCCCTCGCACGCCTGCTCGTGAACCCGCCCAATCTGCTGCTGATGGACGAGCCCACGACCCATCTCGACATTGCGTCGATCGACGCCCTCATCGGCGCGCTCAAGAATTATCCCGGCACGTTCATCTTCATCAGCCACGACGTTCACTTCATCAAGGCCCTCGCCGAGACGGTGCTGCACGTCCACAGCGGGCGGCTCACGCCTTATGCCGGCAACTATGATTATTACCTCGATAAGTCGAAGGCGGGCGACGCGCGAGCGGCGCTCACCGCCGGTTTCACCGACGCGCGGCCAAAACAGCTGAAAGTGGAAATGGCGCCAAAGCCGGCCGCCGCGGCGCCAAGGCAAAAATTTAGCCCCAACGAGATTCGCAAGTTCCGCGAATCCGTGGGTCAGCTCGAAAAGAAAGTCGTCGATCTGGAGACCAAGCAGGCGGAGATTACCGCCGGCCTGGAGGCGCCCGAGACGTACGCGGACAAGGGAAAATTTCACCACCTCAACCGCGAACTCAGCACGGTCGTTGATCAACTCGCCAGCGCGACCGTCGAATGGGAAATGGCCGCAACCAAGCTGGCCGCAATGGAACAGAGCTGACCGGAGGGCTGGTTCGGGCAGATCGGTTCGCAGCGGCACGCCTTCCTGATTGTCGGACCGCTCCCGCAGCGGGTGGCGGCCGGTTCTTCCTGCGTCAGCCGATCATTTCATCAATCAGCGGGCCGGGCTCCCGCCGCTCCGCTCCAACCAGAATCGCTTTCCGCAACAGGGCCTGCGCCTCATTCAAGGCGGCAGGGTCATTGGCATGAATGATCGCCAGCGGCACGCCGGCTTCGATCTTTTCCCCCACTTTTTTGAGGTCACTGACGCCCACCGCCGGATCGATGTTGTCGTCTGACCGGGCCCTCCCGGCGCCCAGCCGCAAAGCCGCGAGCGCGACGCCCATCGCGTCCACATCCTGTACGAAGCCGCCCCTCAGCGCGGGGATTCCCGCCTGAAATCTGGCCCGCGGCAGGCGCGAGGGATCGTCGACCACGCGCGCATCGCCCCGCTGCGCGACGATCAACGCGCGAAATTTCTTGAGCGCCGCGCCGCTCTTCAGCGCCGTTTCCAGTTTTTCCCGCGCCTCTTCCCTCGTGTCGGCCACTTTTGCCAGCAGCAACATCTGCTCACCCAGCGCAAACGTAACTGCCATCGTGTCCAAGGGACCCTCGCCCTTCAGGCAGGCAATCGACGCCGCCACTTCTAGCGCGTTGCCCACACTGCGTCCCAGCGGCTCGTCCATCGCGGTCAGCAAGGCGCGGGTCGGTGTCCCCATGGCGGTGGCCACCGAGACGAGCGCCTGCGCCAGCACCCGCGCCTGCATCTTGTCCTTCATGAAGGCGCCGCGGCCAAATTTTACGTCCATCACCAGGGCCGCCGCGCCTTCGGCCAGCTTCTTTGACAGAATGCTGGCGCAGATTAGGGGAATGCATTCCACCGTAGCGGTCACGTCCCGCAGCGCATAAAGTTTTTTGTCCGCTGGCGCGAGTTGGCCCGTTTGACCGATCAGGCACAGACCGATGCGCGCCACTTGGGCCCGATAGGACGGAAGCGTAAGATTGACGCGAAAACCGGGAATGGACTCGAGCTTGTCGAGCGTGCCGCCGGTGTGGCCGAGTCCCCGCCCCGAAATCATTGGCACCGCCACGCCGCACGCCGCGACCATGGGCGCGAGGTGAAGCGATATGTTATCTCCCACTCCGCCGGTGGAATGTTTATCGACGGTCGCGATTCCAATGTCTTTCAGATCGACCACAAAACCCGAGCGCAGCATCGCCTCGGTGTAGTGTACCGTCTCGTCGGGCGTCATGCCCCGCAGGTAAATCGCCATCAGCATAGCGCTGAGCTGGTAATCGGCCCACGAGCCATCGGTGGCGCCGAGCACGAAAGCCTGCAGCTCTTCGCGAGTGAGCGCCTGCCCGTCGCGTTTGCGGGCAATGAGGTGCTGGGGAAACATGCGGCATGCTTTCAGGTCACCCGCTCACGGGCAACGCGGATGCGCGCTCCACGTGGGCAATTCGCGCACAATACGCGTCATACCACGCATCGCTTCCGCCCACGTTGCGGCCAACGACGAAACCGACGGCAGATCAAACGTGAACGCTGGGAATTCGGCCGAAAGGAGCTGGCAACGAGGAAGTGGAAAAAAAAGCCCGACGCGGGAAGAGTCGGGGTCGGCGTAGCCAGCAACGGCGGTTCAGCCACGGCGCACGGATTCGTGCCCCGGACCGTGGGGGAGCCTGACTTGACCAGCGCGCGCCTTGCCACCGTCAGGAAGACAAAGAAGCGGTGGGAAGCATTGGCGGAACGATTCCGGGGCCGAGTGAGAGGGCGCGCTCGCGTGGAACGCGCAAGCGGAAGCACGATTCGGTTTTGGCTTGGGCAGGCGGAGTTCAGGTCTTTCGGCCAAACAACGAACGCGCCAGGTCAAAAGGAGAACGCGTCGGTCGCGACTCGGCCCGCGCCGCTGCCGCGATCGCCTGCTCCTTTGCCTGTGCATCCGCCGCAGCGGCTTCTTCCTCGCGCGCCACCACGCGCGCTTCACGTTCGATCAGCGCTTCTTCCCGCTGTTTCAATGCCGCTTCCTGCGCGCGCAAGACGAGGCGGTCATCACACAGATGCGCGCGCTCGACGTCGAGGAGCTCCCGGGCACGGTGCACTTTCCGCCAAGCCGCCTGCAGCGCGCCTTCGTCGAAGGCTTTTTCCCCCGCCGCCGACCGCGGCGCCGGAACGATCGAACCGAGGGGCTGGCCAGGTGTAACCGCGCCGGAAGTAGCGCGGACCGCCTCGAGTTCCTGCTGCCAAAGCCGCAGCCGCGTTTCGTATTCCCGCAAATTCACTTCATGCTCGCGGAAGGCTTCCTGGTCCTCCTCGAGGCGATGACGCTGCTCGGCGACGAAAAAGGTCGCTTTTGTGAGTGAAGCGCGCGGCAGCTTTAATTCGGGAGCGGGTCGGGGAAATGTGGTCACAGGATTCATGATGGGGCGATGGTTGGACCATCACCATAAACCCCTCCCGCGGAGCAATGAATGGGTTCCTTGCCCACCTTTGCAGTAGGTGGGATTCGCCCGCCCGAATCCACTGAAGGCGACCCGCGAGCTTCTCCGCAACGGCCGTCAGGTCGGAGCGCCTGATTTCCAGGCTCATACCGTTGCGTGGCCCCTGTAGCAGCGGAACGAGTCTTCGATCTACTTTTGGCCGCCGAAAACGCGCGTCAACCGCGTCATCACCGAAAGCGTTCGCCCGCTGGCCATGGGTTCTCGCGGGGCCGCGGCCGCGAGTTTCTCGCGCGGCGCCAAACGAGCCTCGCGCTCGTTCAGCGCTTCGTGACGTTTCTTCAAAGCGATTTCCTGGGCGCGCAATGTAATGCGTTCGTCACGCATGTGGATCTGCTCGGCTGCCAGCAACTCGCAGGCGCGGTGCAGTTTTTCCCAACCGGCTTGGAGGGCGGCCGCGTCGCCGGCAGCCGGAGCCTGGCTGGGTTTTGCGCTGGGCCCCACCCGCGCTGCGGCTCCTTGGCGACCGGCGTCGATTTCCGCCTGGCAGAGCCGAAGTCGCCCTTCGCATTCACGCAAATTGAGTTGCCCCTCGCGCAGCGCCTCCTGGTCCTCCTGCAACCGGCCGCGCTCTTCCGTGAGCGTTGCCGCCCATTTTTGGCTCGATGCCCGGGGAAGCTTCAATTCGGGTGCGGCGGGGGGAAAGGTGATCTCGGTATTCATAAATGTGATGCTTATTAGAATACACTCTAGCGGCCGCGGCGGCGCAGCGCCATCGGGCGCAGGAATTTTTACTCCGCCTTTACCCGGGAGAGCCCCGTTTTTAGAAACAATTTACGTGCGAAACAACACGTCCTCGCGATTAAACATCCTCGCCGCCCACCTCGAGCGCGGCGCCCGCATCGAGGCAGGAGGAGCCGAAAATCAAAAGCACGCACGAACAGTGCCACACGCCTGAACGCATTTTCTGGCAAACGAGCGAAGGTTGAGTACGGCAACCAGCGCGGGTTGCGGCAGGTTGCGGGCGCCGGTCATCGGCAACGGGAGGACCGAAGACTGGCGCAAGTTCGAGCCTGAGTGAGAGACGGCCCTCGTCCGTGCCCGCAGCTTCCTCTTGCCGGTCTACCTGCGCTTGGGCGGAGCAGACCTGCCCGTGGGCGCCCCAGCGCCTGTCCCGTCGGATTCCGATCTCACTGCGCTCACATCACGGCCGTCCGCGCTCCGTCCGTCCGGCAGGACGTTGTCGGCGCGCACCGTTCCTTCCACCGTGGGATTGAACGCCTGGATGAATCCGTGGCGGAACAGATTTCCGACCGTCGCCAGCATCCCCACCTTGGGATCGCCGAAGCGGCCCTCGAAGGGGACGCGGGTCGCCACCTGGTCGCGCGATTTGTTTTTCACCAACCAGGCGAGCCCCGACACCACGTGTTCCCAGAGCCGGTTGAAAACCCCTTTCTCTTTGTCCTCGATATTACTGAATTCCAAGTCCTCGAAAAACGGTTTCACATAACCTTGAAACCCGCCATCGCGGCCGGCCATTTCCCCCGCCATCCGAAAGGTGCCACGCCCGACGTCGACTTTCGCGATCGCCTTCAAGGAATCGTTCAATGCCGGCAGAGCCACATCATCGACCTTGAAGCTCGCGTGGAAATGCGGCTGAGGAGCCAGGGGCTCGGCCATAAGTTCGACCTCCACTTGGCCACCGCCGAGGGTTTCGCCCGTGAGCGCAATGCGGGCGGGGAATTCCTCCGTGCCATCCCCCGGTCGGTTGCGCAGGCCCGTCCCCACCAGTCGCATATTCTTCACGAACACGTCGATGTGGGGCTTCTTCGTCGTATCCACATAGCGGATCGCGCCGTCGCGGAGCTCGAAATAAGTGATGTTGATGGGAAAAAGATTCCTCAAGACCTTCTGCCAGCGCCGATCCGCGTCCCTCTGGCTGGTTTCTTCGGTCGGCCCCTTCACGAACACCATTTCCGGACGATCGATTACGATGTCACCCACGAGTTTCCGGTGGAACAATTCCCGCCAGGCGAGGGAGAAATCAACGTCACGCGCCGTGAAGAAAGGCTCCCGCAAAGCGCCGGTGGCGCGGTAAATGGCTATCCCCTGCAGACGGTAGGCTCCGCGCCACAGGGAGAGGCCGACGTCGTTCACGTGGCCCGTGTAGCCGGGCACGCCCGCGAGCCGCGTATTCACCTGGCGCTTGACCATGTAGGGCAGCGCGATCCGCGCCGCCAGCAGCACGAGGAGCACGGCGCCGAGCGTGATGACCACCCGGCGCGGCCACGAGCGAACGCGTCGGACCAGGCGTGAATTATGCAGGGCGGCCATAAAGTGCTCCTGCGGGTTCGACCGCGGCAGGGCGCGGCGGTGCGTGGTCGCGCCCGCAAATACCGCCGAATCGGATTTTTTTCCTCTACCTGCACGGTAAATCCAGAAGCTACCCCGAGAAGTTCTCTGTCCGCGGGGTTCGCTCCAAGGGGCCGCCGCATTTCGTCCTCATTCGCGGGCGGAAACGCCGGGTCGGGAGCGCCCGCTCAACTACGGCAGGTTCGCCACCGCCAGAATCATCGCCAGCGCCAGCGTGAAGTCCTTCACCGCGGTCGTTTTCTCAACGTCCGTCCATTCATCCAGCGAATGCGATCGGCCGCCGCGATTGCCGGACTGGGCCGCCATGGCAAACGCCGGAATGCCCAGGCTGATCGGGATATTGGCATCCGTACTGCTCGCGCTCCAAAGTGGAACCTTATCGAAAGCCCGCATCACTGCCGTGACTTGCCGCAGCTCCGGCGTGTCCGGCGACGTTTCACCGGACGGCCGGTCACCAATGAGTTTCAACTCGGCCGTGATCTTACCAAACGTTGTCGCGCGCGCGGCGTTTTCCTCGGCCACGGCTTCGTCGACGAGCTGCTTGAAGCGCGCGTCGATTTTTTTCAGCTCCGCCGGGGCCACCGAGCGCAGGTCGATGTCCATCGCCACTTCAAAGGGAATGGAATTCACCGAGGTGCCGCCGCTGACGATGCCGACATTGTAGGAAACCTTCGGCTGCTTCGGAACCACCACCTTGCCCAACTTCGCCATCGCGTTGCCCATCGCGAAAGCGGGACTCACCTGCCCGAACGAACCCCAACTGTGCCCACCGGGGCCCTTGAAGGTTACGCGATACCGCAGACTCCCGACGCCGCCATTCGTCACCACGTCGTTCGACTGTCCGTCCACGGTGATGAAGCGCTTGATCCGGCTCCGCCACGGCCCTTTGCCGAAGAGATAACGCATGCCGCGCAAATCGCCCGGCCCTTCCTCGCCGACGTTGCCGATGAACAAAATATCCGTGGCGGTCTCAACCTTGGCCTCGTTCATCGCGCGAATCGCGGCCAGCAAAAACGCGAGCGAGCGCGTGTCGTCACCCACGCCAGGCGCGCGCAGCGTGGTTCCCACTCGCTTGACCTTAACATCCGTGCCCGCCGGGAAAACCGTGTCCAGATGCGCCGCCACGCCCAGGAGTGGAGCGCGGGCCCGGCCGCGACGTATGCCCATCACATTACCTTCCTCGTCGGTTACGCACTCCTCCAGCCCTGCGGCCTGCAGCATCTTCAAATAAGCCTCCCCACGCGCCTTCTCGCCAAAGGGCGGAGCGGGGATCTCGGTGAGCAGCACCAACTCGTTGACGTAACGCTCGAAGTCCCGGTCGAACACGGCCACTGCCGCCTTGAACGGAGCCGACGCCACCAATTGCTGCGCGCGGGCGTCCTCAGCTGCCAGTTTCTCAGCCGCGTGCCCGATCACGCCGGCCAATGTCGCCAGCAGCAGGATGCGCAACAACCTCGCGAAAGGGGAAAAGGTCATGGTCCGATGACCGCCCAACCGCGGGGGGGCGTCAATCCCGCGAAACCCTAGGAGTGGGTCGACCGCCTCCGCCCGACGGAGCGCATGGTCGTGGGCCGGAGATCTTGGGCTCAGCCCAATTCCGGTCCATGGGCCAGACTTGGCCGGCCCGCCACTCAGGCGCCGATCGGATGCCAAATGGTCTTGAACTCGATAAACTCACGGATCGCCTCGACGCTCTGGGCGTCTTCACCGTACCAATCCACGTCCGCGCCATCCCGAAGGTGCGACCGCTTCACGCTCTCGGCTGCGCCGAGCCGGATCGCCTTGCGGTCCGCCGCGCCGCCCACCGCGCTGATGCCGCGGAGGTGCGTATGCGTCGCGAAGGTCGGCACGAGTTCCTGGCGCAGGCCGGTCAGCACGTTCACCACCCCGCCCGGCAGATCGCTCGTCGCCAGCATTTCACCGAACAAGATCGCTGGATACGGCGAGCTTTCCGAAGCGAGCGCGACCACCGTGTTGCCGCTGACGATGACCGGCGCAACGAGCGAGATCAGCCCCAGAAGGGCGGGCAAGTCCGGCGCAATGACGCCGATGACACCCATGGGTTCGGTGACCGTGAAGTTGAAATGCGGCGATGCGACCGGGTTCACGTTGCCGAGCACCTGCTCGTACTTATCCGCCCATCCCGCGTAGTAAACCAGGCGATCGATGCTGACCTCGACTTCCCTGGCGGCGGCTCCGCGGGGCGCGCCAAAGCGCCGGAGCAGGTCGATCAGCTCCACCCGCCGTGCTTCGAGCATCTCGCCCAGCCGATAAAGAATTTGCCCGCGATTATAGGCGGTGCGCTTCGCCCAACCGGGCCCGGCCTTCGCCGCCGCTTCGACGGAGTTGCGCAGGTCTTTCCGCGTGCACTGCGGAATGTTGGCGAAGAACTCCCCTGCGGCCGTCCGCAAGGGAAAGGTCCGCCCGCTCTCGGAGCGAATAAACGCTCCGCCAGCATACGGCTTGGCGGTCTTGGTAATGGGAAGTCGGGACATGAATGATTTTTATTTTTCGAACGCCGGAAACGGACGCAACGTGCGCAAACGATTCGGCGTCGAGCGGTTTACCGTTTTTTTGATTTCCACCTTCCCTCTGTTCAGGTGGCGAGTTTCGCATAATCCAGCAGCCCCTGCCGGCCGCCTTCGCGGCCGAAACCGCTTTCCTTGTAGCCGCCAAAGGGGGAGGTCGGGTCGAACTTGTTGTACGTATTCGCCCAAACCACGCCGGCTTTCAGCTCGACGCTCATCTTCAGGATTCTCGAACCCTTGTCGGTCCACACGCCGGCGCTCAACCCGTAAGGCGTGTTGTTCGCCTTCTCGATGGCCTCCTCGACCGTGCGAAAAGTCAGGATGCTCAGCACCGGCCCGAAAATTTCCTCGCGCGCGATCCGGTGACTCATCGTCACGCCGCTGAAAATCGTCGGTCGAAAATAATATCCCTTCGCGGGCAACCGGCAGGCCGGTTGAAACATCTCGGCCCCGGCTTTTACGCCGCTTTCGACCAGCTCCGTGATGGTTTGCAACTGCGCCTTCGAATTGATGGCCCCGATGTCGGTGTTCTTGTCCATCGGATCGCCCACCCGCAGCGTCTTCATGCGCTGCTTTAGTTTCGCGATCACGCGCGGCGCCACCGACTCGTGCACGAGCAACCGCGAGCCCGCGCAGCACACATGGCCCTGGTTGAAGAAGATGCCGTTGATGATGCCTTCCACCGCCTGGTCGAGCGGCGCATCGTCGAACACGATGTTCGCGGCCTTCCCGCCCAGCTCCATTGTCATCCGTTTATCCGTCCCCGCGAGCGAGCGCATGATGATCTTGCCGACCTCGGTCGAGCCGGTGAAAGCGATCTTCGCCGGAGTCGGGTGACTCATCACCGCCGCGCCGGTTTCCCCGGCGCCCGTGACGAAATTAACGACCCCCGCCGGCAAGCCGGCATCGCGCAGGATTTCCGCGAACTTGAGGCAGGTGATGCTGGTCGTCTCCGCCGGCTTGAGTACGACGCAATTCCCCATGGCGAGCGCCGGCGCGAGTTTCCAGGCGAGCATCAGCAGCGGAAAATTCCACGGGATCACCTGGCCAATCACGCCCAGCGGCGCCACGCGACGGCCTGGTGCGACATAGGCCAGCTTGTCCGCCCAGCCGGCATGATAGAAAAAATGCGCCGCGGCCATCGGGACATCGAAGTCGCGCGCTTCCTTGATCGGTTTGCCCCCATCGAGCGTCTCCGCCACCGCAAACTCCCGCGCGCGATCCTGCAGGAGCCGCGCAATACGGTAGAGATACTTGGCGCGCTCCCGCCCCGGCATGCGGCCCCACACCTTGTCGAAAGCCCGCTGCGCCGCGGCGTAGGCGGCATTCACATCCTCCGGTTCCGCCAGCGCGATTTCCGCCAGCTTTTGCTCGTTGGCGGGATTGATGGAATCGAAGCTGCGACCGCTCTTGGGCGCCACGAACTCCCCGTTGATGAAAAGTTCGTAGCGGGACTTCAGCTTGGGATCGGCGGTTTCCGGCGCGGGATCGAATTCCCAGAGATCGCCAAAAATTAATTCGGGTGCAGGACGTCCGCCGGAACGCGGGAGCTTTTTGGTTAGGGTGGAGGTGGGCATCGGGTTCGCCGCCTCACGCGGCGGCACGCGCGGGCGGAACAAGTTGGCAGCGGGGAAGGTGATTCGCAGGCGACACCGGGATCAGTAGCTCTCGGCAGCGTCGCTGAAGTAATAAGGCGCCTGATACGCGCCGCTCTTTTCCTTGGCAATCTGGCGGACCAGATCGTTGAGCAGCGAGCTCGCGCCGAAACGATAGCGCTCGTTCGTGAGCCACGCGTCGCCCAGCGTTTCCTTCACCGCCACCAGAAAGTGCAGCGCCTGCTTGGCCGTGCGGATGCCGCCAGCGGGCTTCATCCCAATCGCCACGCCCGTCGCCAGATAAAAATCGCGGATCGCCTCCAGCATCACCTGGTTGTTGCCGAGCGTCGCGTTCAACGAAGTCTTGCCCGTGCTGGTTTTGATGAAGTCACCCTCGCGAATGACGCGCATCGCGAGAAAGGACGCGGCCCGGATGTTGTCGAAGGTTTCGAGTTCGCTCACTTCGAGAATGACCTTCAGTGCCGCGTCACCGCACGCCCCGACGACCGCGGCGATCTCATCCTGCACCCGGTCATACTCACCGGCCAGAAAGGCGCCCCGGTTGATCACCATGTCGATCTCGTCCGCGCCATCCGCCACCGCGGCGCGCACCTCGGCCAACCGGGTTTTGAGCGGCGCCTGGCCACTGGGAAATGCCGTCGCAACCGAGGCCACCTTGATGCTGCTATCCGCCAAATGCTTTCGAGCGTTGCGGACCATCGCGGGATAAACGCAGACCGCCGCCACTCCGGGGACGGCCCGATCGTCGTGCGGCTGCATCGCTTTCTGACAAAGGGAAGCGACTTTGCCGGGCGTGTCCTTCCCTTCGAGCGTGGTCAGATCGACCATCGAAACCGCCTGCTTCAAGCCCCAGACTTTCGCGGCTTTCTTAATCGAGCGCGTGGCGTATTTCGCGACCCGCTCCTCGACTCCCACGCAATCAACCGGTCCCACGTCATCGAACAGCCGTTGCGCGGCGGCGGGAAAAGACTGGGCGGTCATCGCCCGAACTATCGGGGCCGCGGCGGTGAAAACAAATTAAAATTCGCCGAACAGACGCCTCCCTTGCGTTGTCCGGCGCGGCCAGCAGGAGGACCGGTGCGCGTCCGACCTAAACCGCACGAGTCCGCCTTGTTCCGCGGTGGCACACGCCGGCCTGGCGGCTTGCGCTCCTGTGCGCCGCCGCGTTTGCTGCGGGACGTTCTTCCGGCGTCCCGCCGCGGCGTCATCCCCTCCTCCCTGCATGAAAACCCTATTGTCCCTCCCGCTCTGGTTCGCCCTCGCGCTCGTTTCGCTGCAAGGCGCGGACGACAAAGTCATCGCCGCCGTGCGCGCGGCCGACGATGAACGCGCCGCGGCCATGATCGCGGGGGATCGCGCACGCCTGACCGCGATTTTTTCCGACGACCTGCGCTACGCCCACTCGAGCGGCACGGTCGACACCAAGGCCACGTTCACCGACTCGCTGGCCAGCGGCCGGCAAAAATACACGGCCATCTCCTACGACGAGCGGGTGTTCAACGCGATTGCGCCGGGCATCGTCCTCATGACCGGCCGCGGTCATTTCAAAGTGGCGAGCGGCGCCACGGCGAACGACCTGCATCTCGGTTTCCTCGCCGTCTGGCGGGAAGAGAAGGGCCGCTGGCGTTTCGTCGCCTGGCAGTCCTGCCGCATCCTGGCTCCGGCGACGCCCGCCAAATAGCGCCGGGGCGGTGGCGCACGCGTTCGTTAGCGATCGCCCGCCACGGGTTCGAAACGCCAGTGCTCGTTGTCGACATGCGCCGAACGCATGATGCCGGCGATGCGGCGGACGATCTCTAGATTCTGCGCCGCGACATTGTTTTTCTCCGCGATGTCCTGGCTCAGGTCGAAAAGCTCGATCGGCTCCTCGCCTTTGGCCCGGATCGCTTTCCAGCGACTGCCGAGCAGGACCGCCTGGCTGACGCCGCCCTCATAAAACTCCCAGTAGAGATAGTCGTGTTTCCGCGGCGAGGGCTGACCGAGGAATTCCGGCAGGAGACTGTGACTGTCGAGATGTTCCGGGGGCTTTGCCCCCGCGATCTCCGCAAACGTGGCCATGAAGTCGCCAAAATAGCCGACGTGATCTGAAGTGCGCCCCGCCTTGATCCGCGCCGGCCAGCGGGCGATCAGTGGCACGCGGATGCCACCTTCCTTCAGGCTGCGTTTAATCCCGCTCAACGGTCCTCCTGCGCGGAAAAATTCCGGATCATAGGCGGGCCCGCCTTCGCGATGCGGTCCGTTGTCGCTGGAAAAAAGCACCAGGGTGCGCTCGTCCAACCCGAGGCGTTTCACCTCCGCCAGCAGTTCCCCGATCTGGCGATCCATCCGCGTGATCATGGCGGCGTGGCCTTTCTGGGCATCGTTCCAGGTCTCGCCCGTATACGGCGCGAGATCCGGGACCTCGTTGCCCTCGCCCAGCGCGCGCGACCGCTCGTTGTTCGCGTGCGGCACGACCAGGGACAGATAAAGGAAGAAGGGCCGGGCTTGGTGGCGCCGGACGAAGGTGCGCGCTTCGTCAGCGAACAGATCGCCGGCATAGGTGACGCGTTTCGTCGCATAGCCCGCGCCGTCGGGCCCAATCCGCTCCACGAGATTCGGCAGCGGAATTTTTTCCCCGTTTTGCCAGAGAAAATCGGGAAAGTGATTGTGCGCATGACTCTGGCTCAAATAGCCGTAGTACGAATCGAAGCCATGGCGGCGCGGCTCGCCTTCGTCCTGATTCATGCCGAGGCCCCACTTGCCAATCAATGTGGTCGCATACCCCGCCTTTTGCAGGACGCGCGCGACCGTCACATCGGTTGCCTGCAGCATCTGGGCAGCGGGATTTTTCGCTCCGGCATTACCCCGCACGCGCGTGTGGCCCGTATGCTGCCCGGTCATCAGCACGCTGCGCGAGGGCGCGCACACCGTACTGCCGGCGTAGAATTGCGTGAAGCGGACGCCCTCCGCGGCCATGCGGTCGAGCGCGGGCGTCCGGATCATGGTCTGACCGTAGGAGCCGAGTTCGCCGTAGCCGAGGTCGTCGGCCAGGATAAAAATAATGTTGGGCGGCCGGTTCTGCGCGAACGTTGCGACGGAGCCCGTGAGCAGAGCGGAAAAAAGAAAAAGGAAACGAATCATCATGGGGCGCGAATGGCATAGTGATTGCCCGCGCCGAAGCCATCCTTTCTCCGCCTAAAAGTAATCGCGCTCGTTCCCCGACCCACCCTGAATGCCCCTTATGAAAGGCGCGTTATTCCCGTCCGAGCACAGCATCAGTCGCGACCCCGCCACCGGCGCGCGGGTGCATCAGATGACAGCGCACGCCTCAATCAACCACGCCACCTATTTCCTGCAGAGTTCGTTCACTTCGGATGGACGCACGTTGCTGATCGTCTCCTATCGCACGGGTAAAGCCCAGCTGTTCGCCATCACCCCCTTTCCCGCCGGGCCGCTGCGTCAGCTGACCAGCGGCATCCCCCTTCATCCGTTTTCCCCGGCAATTCATCCCGATGGCGAACGCGTCTTTTTCGTACGCAAGGGCGGCATCTGGTTCCTGCGGCTCGCCACGCTCGAGGAAGTCTGCGTCGTCGACGATCCCGCGGCGCAACTGGGCGAGTGTTCGCTCAGCGCCGATGGCGGCTGGGTCACGGCCGCCGCGAAAAAAGGCAGCCAGTCCGGCATCATGACCGGGCGCGCCGATGGCTCGGAGTGGCGCTTTATCCCGTTTCCGCGCACGGTGATTCATCCGCAGTTTCACCCGCTCGATCCGGAGTGGATCGAGTTTGCCGGCGACCCCGCCCCCCGCATGCACCGGGTGCGCCGCGACGGGACCGGAATGGAATGCCTCTACGAAAACACCAACGACGAGTTCGTCGTGCACGAAACCTTTCTCGGTCGCACCGGCGATCTGGTGTACACCGTGTGGCCCCGCGCGCTGATGCGCATGAACTGGACGAGCCGGCAACACGTGACGATCGCCGGGTTCAACGCTTGGCATATCACGCCGAATCGCGACGGCAGCCTCGTGTTATGCGACACCAATCATCCGGACGAGGGACTGCAACTCGTCGAAGTGTCCTCCGGCCGGCGCACGCTCCTTTGCCTTTCCCAAGCCTCCAGCGGCGGCTCGCAGTGGAAGACGTCCCGCTACGCGCTGGCGGAGGATTTCGCCCGCGCGCGCAGCGACGCGAAAACCGGCGCGCTCAGTTGGATGGAAGTCGCCGTGGACACCGTTTACGGTCCGCAGTGGACCCACCCGCATCCGTCGTTCAGCCCCGACGAGAGCAAGGTCGTATTCACCAGCGACAAGTCAGGCCACCCGCAGGTTTACGTGGTCGAGCGCGGCTGAATTTTCCGGCGTCACGCATTCCAAACAGCCGCGAGCATTGCGCGAAACTGTGGGAGCGGATTCACGCCACGGCCCGAAATGCGCGGCCACGAATCGATCGATCTCATTAATCGCGGCGTAAAGCCGCTCCTGCAATCCAGCGGGAAGAAAACGCTGCTGGCGTAACGCTAGGGACGAACGCGCGACAGCACCTTCCCGCCGCGGAGGCTCGTCATCCGCTCGTCCGTGATTGCCGCGACGCCATTTACGAAAACATGCCGCATGCCTTCGGAAAGCTGGTGCGGCTGCTCGTAAGTGGCGCGGTCACGCACGGCGGCCAGATCGAAAACGACCACGTCGGCCATCGCCCCCGGATGAATCGCGCCGCGGTCCCGCAAACGAAACACCGCCGCGGGCAAACCCGTCATGGACTGAATGGCGCGTTCCAGCGTAAGCACATTACGCTCGATCACATAGCGCCGGATCTTGCGCGAAAAGGGGCCGTACGAACGCGGATGGGCGACGCCGTCCCCGAGGGCGAGCAATTCGCCATCCGAACTGGTCATCGTCCAAGGCTGCGCCATGAAAGCCTGCATATCAGACTCCTGCATGTTGAACGACATGATCGAGGCGCCGCCCCGGCGCACGATGTCGATGGCAGCATCGATCGGCTCCACCAGTTTTTCCCGCGCAATCGCATCGAGCCGTTTTCCCGTGTAAGAAGGATCCGCCGCAAACTGCCGGATCAGGATATTGCCTGCTCCCGCGC